>NZ_CP018619.1:0-108596 GCF_002849855.1 Vibrio azureus | reverse complement strand
ACAAAAACTGTGTTTAATGTATTGGAAGATTAAACACAGTTCACTACCACAATGTCTTTAATGTCGGTAATGGTTAGAGTATCTGACAGACAGTCCGGTCCGTTTTATTTACTTCTAAGAGCCACAGACAAAGATTCACGCTCTCGTTCGGATAGAGACAAGTCGCTTTGCAGTTGAGATATTTGTCTTTGCAGCTCAACCAGTTGACCTTGTGCCGCGGCTAATTGTTTACTGTCAGATTTCGCGTCTGTCAACTCTCCAGATAAACGCTCAATTTCCGCTTTGCGGCTTTCTTCTTGAGTTCGTAACTGAACGACAGTTGTACGCTCATTAGCCAGTAGATGCAGTGCTTCATCGTGTTGGAGTTGTGTCTTTTCATGGAGAGCTTGCTCAATCTCTCTTTTGGCTTGATCGACAGTGAGCAACTTCACTTGCTCTCGTAAGCCTGTGCATTCTTGCTCAGCTTTATCGGCTCGTAGGTTTGCCGCTTGTACCAGGCTTTGTGCTTCACTTTTTGCGTTGAGGACTAAAAGCTCACATTTATTTTCATTATCAGAAATCGACTTTTCAGTTTCTTTCTTAGCTTCTTCGCTCAAGGCTATCGCTTCGGTCGCCCTTTGCTCGGCCTTGTCGACTTGTTCAAGGGCTTTGGTTGCTTTTTCATTGGCTTCATTGATTAATTGGGTTGCTTTAGCTTCAGCCATTTCAATACGGTGGAGGCAGTCTTTTTCTTTTTCCTCCAATAGCTCTATAGCCTCATCTAACTGAGCTTTTTGGTCGGAGAGCATTTGTTGAAGAGTCGCAGTTTTACGTTCGACAACGCTCTGCATTTCATCCGCTAATAACTGAGCAATCTTACTACTACCTAGCTCATCAGCCATCTTTAACACTTCAGCATTTCGCTTGTCGTTAAAGTCGCGTAAAAGCTTGGAGACGGTTTCAGTCTTGCCACCTGTCACTTGCATAACATTGCGAACCGATGGTTTAGTCCCTTGATTTAACATTGCAGTGGCAGCTTTTGATACCAAATCAAAGGTCACGCCTGATTGTTCCGCCATGGTTGAACACTCCAAATAAACTTAACTGAATAAATTATAGCCCATTGGGAAACGGGTAACAAGTGTTTCCCAACAAAAACGTTTCCCATGTGAGCCTAAAAAAACCACCATGACGGTGGTCGATTCAAGGGTTTGAAGGGATACGGATACTGAATGAAGGCCAGTTTGATTTTTGATTACGTCGTGATGAGTCGAAACTGAGGATGCAGTAGAGTTCCGCCTTCCTCAATGAACTCTTCAATATCTTTGGAATTTACGCATGAAAAGAGGTGCTCAGATAAGCACCTCAGTCACATCTACTATTTTTACAACTATCCTTGTAAAAGTGTGCTTGGTGTATTGGAAAATTAAACACAGTTCACTACCACAATGTCTTTAATGTCGGTGTAGTAGTTCTCCAGCTCTAACATTTCTATTTCACCTTGTCGCTCTTGGTAGCCGCGTTGCTGGCTCGCAAAACCGATCACACCTTTACCGAAACGATCGTTCAGTATATCTAGGGTACTGTTCAAGGTGTCTTTGTTATCAAATCGATTAAATAGCTCGAACTGTTTTACCTCAGCATCAATAAGGCTAGGGGCACCGACACCAACTTTGTATATCGGTTGCTTGGCAAGGTTATCGGGGAGCAAATCTTCGAACAAGGCACGTAATTGTTTCAGAGCAAAACAGGTATCGGTTAGGCCGTTCTCTAGAGCGAGTTCACCACGACGATAAAACGGTGGGCAAAGGTCGTACTTTGAGGTGCTGACAAAGACGGAAAGAGTTTTCATCTCGCTTTTTTGGTCTCGTATTTTTCGCATTACTTCAGCGCAGTGGTGGGCTAATTCTGCAAAAAGGTCGTCTTGATGGTGTAGGCGATCACGGTAAGAAGCGGTAGACCATATCTGTTTTTTCTTTTCTCGCTCAGCGGAAAAGTCTAAACAGGTAATGCCATTGAGCTCTGATATCACGTTGGCTACGTTGATGGAATAACGTTTTTGATAGGTTTTGATATTGCACTGTTTGAGTTGGTAGGCTGTTACAATGCCTTCTTGTGTCAGGTGTTTATTCAGTTGTCTTCCAATGTTCCAAAGCTTACCTACGGGCATTTGCTTTAAAACCATATCGGTTTCTTTTTCACTGAGTAATACACATTGTCCCTGGTAAGGTTGGCAGTTCTTCGCCGCCCACGAGGCGACTTTGGCCAAGGTCAGAGTTTTACCGACACCTGCTCCTGTCGGTACGCCAGTTTCTTTGTAGATGGCTTTGCGTAAGTTTTGTACGTACTCATTAAGATCGACGTTAATGCGGTGCAGGTGGCTCAGATCAAAAAACATTTCATCTACGCTATAGCGCATGGAACGAGCACCTTCTATGCGCTTTTCAAGGGCTGTCATAAAGCGATCTGAATGGTGAGAAAAAGTGTTGAAGTTGGCTTTATACACAATGCCTTTGTGCATCCGTAATTGGTCTATTTCTTCCCAAATTGGGGTGAATTTTGCAACACCGATGTTAGTGCAAGCGCGGTTCGCTGCAATGGAGATCCCTTGGCCAGCTGTGACCAGTAATGGGGTGTTTCTTAGGGCGGGCTTGTAGGTCACACATGCTTCTGCATAAAAACGTGTGCCATCACACAAACAGATCATAAGGAAATAGGGCGGTGTAGCCGTAAGCTGTAACGTACAACGCCGTGTAGGCGAGTGTAATCGTCTGGGTTCATTTGGTATGGCTTGAAGCTGGGATTATCTGAATACAGGGTTCTGTTGTGCAGGTTGACGCGTTTTACGACAAGATCGTTGTTTAAGGAAAGCACGATAACGTCTTCATTCTCGGGGGTTAGGTGGCGCTCCAATACTAGAATATCTTGGTCCCAAATGTACGGCAGCATGGAGAGGCCAGCTGCACGACATAAGATGGTGGAATGCTCTTGGGTGATCACAAGTTGGTGTAGGTCGAGTTCGGTTAAATCATGGTGCCATGGTAATAACGGCGGTTGTCTGAAGTGATGGATAGAGAGAGTGATAACGCCAATGACATGTAAGTCATCCCACTCTTTGTCTGATGCAGCAATGTGTTGGCAAAGCTCGTTCCAACGAGTGATATGGTTTTCACCGTGTTGCTCAAATACAACAAGATCACTGTTTAGAGGCTGAAAGACACTATCTATGAGTAACCAGTCTCCTTTAGCGATCCCCAGCCTTTTGTAAGTACTATCGGCAGCCAGTAATCGCATAGATGAATGGCTATGTACAAACATTGTTTGTAGGTTTAGCGATTTTTTTCGAAAGCGAATTGTGGGGTTTTCAAATCCGGTGATCCCTGCCTGTACGTAAGTGTTAAGTGTAATCATTTTCAAATATAACTGTATGCATGTACAGTTATATTAGGATCATTTTGTGTAGGAGGCAAGGTTTGAGAAACTTGGCCATAACGCATTGCTCAGTGATGGACCATAGTTAAAGCTTGGCGGTTCGTGAGGTTTTTGCATCAAGCCCATGTAGATACTTGCGCATATAAGAATCGAATTCCATTTACGTTAAAACCGTACGGTGCGAGGTGTCAGTTATGGCCGATAGCAGCCAGTATCACTGTGAGAGTGACACATTTAAGGATGAGTGGGGAAAAGGATAGTGGCCTCTGGATCACAATCTACAAGCATCATTTCTAAGATATCGACATCAATTTCAACCATTTCCACTTTATCTGCTTTAGCTTGAGCAATAGTTTCACGCACTTTTTGAAGTTGTTCATTGATTTCTTGTTCTATCTCAGCAAGTTCATCATGCATCAGCTCCATGTTCGTATTCCTTTTTCTTCATGTTTCTAAAGCTAACCTACCACTTTGATTATGAAACCTGCCACTCAAGAAAAGAACTTTGCGTGATACTCACTGGTCCTTTGGAAACAAGATGTTGATTAGGTGATACATGGTGTGAGGTGTCTAACGTCGCTCAGGTTTGCGTAAATTGCACATAGAAATGGATTATTTGTCGAAACGACAAATAATCAGTTTTGTGAAAATTTATACAGTATGCTATGTTGCTTTTTGGATGATTAAGTAGTGATGGCATGTTACGTGGCCGATAAGTAAAGGGCGGTAGCATTTTGAATTTAAGGAATAGGGTAACGTTTGGATAAGCAGGAGTTTACAAGTTTCTTTAGAGCTAATTTTTGCCCCATTCCTACTAAGTGTTATTTATTTTGAGGGGAAACATTGTGACTGTTGTACGTGATGATGGTAGTTGGGTTGCCGATCCTAGCGGTCTTAAAGATGGCGATTTGGATGCATGGCGAGAGCGAATGTTTAATGAGTGTCCAACCCCAGCTATTGGAGACATTGTTGTTATCATCAATGAAAAAAATGGTAAGAAAATCGGGTATAGAGCATTAACATCTGATGGTTATGATACTCGTTGGCAAAGGGTATCCTCGGAAGATGTTGAAAAACATCTACGAATGATTGATGTTAAAGATGGCGGAGATGATCTTTATGGTGATCCAGAAGACTGGGTATATTTATCCGATGGCGTTTATGTTCACAAAGATGATTGCTGGCTCTGAGCCAATAAAATAAGGCTTAACAATGTATACGGCGCTTTTACGAACGATAAAATTAATGTCGATTATAGGTTGCCTCTCGGTTGTCGGGATGGTTGATGTGTGGTCTTTTGCAGGAGTAACAAATGCTTTAATGTCGTTCATCTATTCTAGCGGACTGGGATTTTTAATTTGGTTCGGCCTTGTCTTTGCATTATTTTTCATTTGCGAAATGATTAAAAGTGCGAGAAGTCGTTCAGAAAGTGGGGAGTTATTGATCGTGAAGAACTTGAAACTCTTAGTTTCTTGGTATTGCTCTATAACGAAGAAGCAACGAAATATCATTTGGATTTCGGCGCTAATTATTTGTGCAATACCAATTGTAGGATGGATGTTTGTTACTCCTTGGCTAATACCGTTGATGTTGTTTTTAGAGTACAAGCGCTCCTAATGAGGCTTTGCTCATAAAAAATAAGAATAAGTGTCGCGCAGTCGACACTTTATCTGGGTGTTGGACAAGCTCGCCCTTTATTAAGTCAATTCAAATCTGTAGGTGTATGTAAAAATAGATTGAAAATGATTAACCACAATATATAGTGTTTTATTGATGCTCATTTTCAATATCTTGGTGTCTTCCCCACGTACGTGGGGGTGTTTCTGGATATATTGAGAAATACACTAGAGCTGACACGTCTTCCCCACGTACGTGGGGGTGTTTCCTGGTGCGGTGGTTCAATTACTCGCAATGAAGGGTCTTCCCCACGTACGTGGGGGTGTTTCCTTGATAGCGATTTTATATGCAGCCAAGTCGTTGTCTTCCCCACGTACGTGGGGGTGTTTCTGTGCAGTCTGCTGGTAAGGTTTTTGTTAATGAGTCTTCCCCACGTACGTGGGGGTGTTTCTTAGCTTTTCAACATCATGCGATGTACTAGGGAGTCTTCCCCACGTACGTGGGGGTGTTTCCAAAGACTCTAACCCTATGATCGAATCAATCTCGTCTTCCCCACGTACGTGGGGGTGTTTCCGGCCCAATGATCATAAGCGATACGCTTGAAGTGTCTTCCCCACGTACGTGGGGGTGTTTCCTGGTCCGAGGGCGAAAATTACGTCGCATATCCGTCTTCCCCACGTACGTGGGGGTGTTTCCATTGCTGATATCTGGGAATGGGACGACAAGAAGTCTTCCCCACGCATGTGGGGGTGTTTCTGCGTTGTAATTTAATTTTATCAAGTCACGGTACCTTCCCCACGAATGTGGGGGTGCTTTTCTAGAGAGCGAGATGAACCTTCCTTTTCTTGTGCTGTAAAAGTGGCGGAACGGCTTAAGAAAATCTTCAGTAATTTATTTTAAGTTGCGGGGGGCGTTCTGATTAAATAATTATTCAATTAATTCTGAGGTGAAAATAAATTATTAATTTATATAACAATGGCTTATTGGTGTTTTCATGATGTTTGTTAAGTTTATTTAATACGTTTCGCTGTATGTTTTGTAGCAGTGTATCGTTTGTTTTTATTGCCAATTGAACGGCCGATAGATAAATAAAGATACATTTTATCTAATAGTAAAGCGTACATACTGTTTGCAACCAATTTTTCCTTTTGAGGGGGTGAGTTCGTCAATGAGGCGCAGAAAAATAAATACATTATCGCAAGTGCCTTTAGTCCCCTACGCTGAATGTCCAGCAAAAACCTTTACTGATAAATATGGTCAAGTGTGTTTAGGTCGGAGTGTGTTTAATCATTGCCAAATTGTTGGACATATTGCTAGAAAGCTATTGAGTCAATTGCCTGTCTCCCTAACAAACCAGCTCTTTCCGACAGGCTCTGAGCTACTTGCGGCTGCGCATGACATTGGTAAAGTCAGCCCTACTTTTTTTCTCAAACTGCACAGAGCTACGCATCATTCGTGTGATAGTAAACTTTCTAAATTCAGTCTTTTTTTTAGCCTAAACGAAACCAGTTGGGGAGGGCATGCTGGGGTCAGTGCTCTTACTCTGAAACAGGTTGGTTTTGATGGTCAAGCTCAGACCGTCGTTGGACAACATCATGGCTTTAATCCAGAAGTTAACATGCGAAGTGCCTCTGACGAATGTTTTGGCGGTGAAGTATGGCAAAAAGAGCGCAAAGCTTTACTTGATGCTTTGGGCGATGAGTTCGAGGTGAACATTCCAGAAAATCTTACTGAAGCACAAGTACGAGCCATATCTGGCCTGACAAGTGTGGCGGATTGGATAGGCTCGGGTTCCTGGTTTGATAATCCGGCCTCACCGTGGCAAATCAATATAGACAAAGCCATTACCAGCGCAGGCTATATACCGTTTAAGGTTCGAAAAGGGCTGACATTTTCGGACACATTTGGATTCAGTCCAAGAGAAGCACAAAGTAAGCTGCTTGCGACTTGTGATCAACCTGGCGTGTATGTTCTTGAAGCTCCAATGGGGTTAGGAAAAACAGAAGCTGCCCTTTATTGCGCTTATAAAATGTTGGCAACAGGTATCGCAACAGGTATCTACTTCGCGCTGCCAACGCAATTGACCTCCAATAAAATTTATGAACGCTTTAATCAATTTCTTACAACCATTCTTGATGAGGATTGCCCTCATCGGCGTGCTCTTTTGCTTCATGGCAGTGCATGGTTGGAAGAAACAGAAATGGCTGAAGAAGGGGCTCCGGGTAGCAGTTGGTTTAATACCAGTAAACGTGGTTTGCTTGCGCCTTTTGCTGTAGGAACATTAGATCAGGCCCTGATGGCGACGATGAATGTACGCCATGGATTTGTCCGTGCATTTGGTCTTGCTGGGAAAGTGGTCATACTCGATGAAATTCATAGTTATGACGCCTACACCAGTGTAATTTTAGATGAACTCGTCGCCCTTCTCGTTGAGCTGAAATGCACCGTGATTATTTTGAGCGCTACGCTCAGTCAGGCAAGGCGGCAGTCACTTCTTTCCATTGACGTTTGCAGTAAACACTATCCTCTGATCACTGCCGTTAAAAAAGACGTGGAAGAAATCCTGGTTTCACCGCCACCTGTTCAAAATGTGCATATCCAATTTGTCTCTAATGAGTCTATGGCTGTAGAAGAATCATTGCGTCGCGCAGAGCTTGGCCAGCAAGTCCTGTGGGTTGAAAATACGGTAAAAGAGGCCCAAGAGCGTTATCTTGACTTCGCTGCTCGATGCCATGAACTGGGCATTTCTTGTGGTTTATTGCACTCTAGATTTACACCTGACGATAGGGCTAGTTGTGAAGACAAATGGGTAACGGCCTTGGGCAAGTCCGGTTGGCACACTCGACAACAGAAAGGCTGCGTGATTGTTGGTACGCAGGTACTGGAGCAGTCATTAGATATTGATGCCGATTTTCTTATTACCCGTTTTGCGCCGACCGATATGATGTTACAAAGATTAGGGCGTCTGTGGCGTCATAACGATACCCCTCGTCCGGACTCTGCACGTTGTGAGGCATGGTTGCTCGCACCTTCTCTGAACTCAGCGATACACACACCACGAACCAGCTTTGGTGCATCGGCGGCGGTTTACAGTGAGTATGTTCTGTGTCGTTCACTAGAAGCGTGGACGAAAAAGCTCACCAAGACGAGCTTGATTTGTCTTCCCACCGATATACGTCCCCTCATCGATGACACTTATCACGAACGAAAAGAAGAGGGGCCGATGGCGGCGATGCGTTATCAACTTATGGAGGGCTCCCCTCATAAAAAAGGCCTGAATGCTCTACGACAACTGGCCAGGCTTACGCTTTCTGAAGCAGGGAAAGCTCGCTCAGATACAGACGCTCAAACTCGTTATAGTGAAGAAGATTCAGCAGAGATTTTGCTGTTGTCCTCCATGCTCCCTGACTCAGAAAACAAACAAACCAAGCTTACCTTATTGAACGGTGACCAACTTATTTTACCTTGGCAAAAACACCGCCTTAACGCTCACCAATGGCGCAGCCTTAGCCGTAAATTAATGCGGCAGGTGGTGCCTTGCAGGCGCTCTCAAATGCCACAGACTTTACCCCGTGAACGCTGCAGACAATTAGGTTTTGGTCACGTGTTTTATCTGGGGCATCCCGAGTTTGCTGAAACGGTGCCCTTTGCCATTGCAATTCAAAGCTTGGATAGAGAGCTACAAGGTTTTGAACAACGTCTTTCCGATCGTTTTACTTATCAGTACAGACAAGACATTGGCCTTCAAATTTTCAAAAATAAGGAATGATAGTGGAAAATCGCTTTAATCTCATTGATGAACCATGGATACCCGTAACAGACATTGGATTGGTGAGCTTGAGACAATTATTTTCAAGCAAGGATTATCGCTCATTGGGCGGGACACCTTTAGAAAAAATCGCGATGACCAAATTATTACTGGCCATCGCGCAATCAGCTCATACTCCGGACAACAATACCGACTGGGAAATGTTAGGGGCTGAAGGATTGGCTTCATCTTGTTTGGCATATCTTGAAAAGTGGTACGACCGTTTTTATCTCTATGGAAAGCTCCCCTTCCTTCAAGTACCAGCGGTAAAAGGGGCAGAAATCAAGTCGTTTGGGGCGGTGATGCCTGATGTTGCGACTGGTAATACTACCTGCTTGACACAGTATCATGCTGAGAAATCTCTAGATGATAGCCAGAAAGCACTTTTGCTTATCACGCAAATGAGCCTTGCCTTTGGTGGAAAGAAAACGGATAACAAAATTGTTTTAACTCCCGGATACAAAGGGAAGACAAACGACAAAGGCAAGCCGGCAACAGGAAAACCCGGTCCAGCCGTCGGGTTTATGGGGCTCCTACACAGCTTTGCCATCGGGCCAACGTTACATGTTTCTTTATGGCTAAATTTACTCACTCATCAAGATATTAAAGAGGTGGGGTTGTTTAGTCATGGTCTTGGTCAAGCGCCATGGGAGAATATGCCAGAAGGTGAAGACTGCGAAACAGCAAAAGCTCTCAAAAACAGTTTAATGGGGCGCATCGTTCCACTTTGTCGTTTTTGTTTACTCTCAAAAAATGGGCTTCATTACACCGAAGGACTGCATCACTTGGGTCATAAAGAGGGCTTGTTTGATTTAAGTATTACGACAAAACAGGCGGGAAAAGAACTGAAAGTCGTGTGGTGTGATCCCGAGCGAAGACCATGGCGACAACTCCCATCGCTGTTAGATTTCATTTCTCATCGAAATGGAAACGGCGGTTGCTTGCAACTGAAATACGCTTTTAAAAAAGCCGATTTACAGAATGGAGAATATGGCGTTTGGTCAGGGGGAGTCAAAGTTAACAGTAATGCCGGTGAGCAGTTTCTGAGTGGTAAAGACGATGTATTAGAGTCGAGCCTGCTTTTACCCGCTGGTAATCAAAAAGAATTATGGTTTGAGCTCTACACTGCTCAAATGGACGCGCTGGATCGATTAGCAAAACGTCTTTTTGGTTGTGTTAGCCATTACTACAAGGCCCAAAATAAAGACGGAAAAGAGCAGGCTGCTAACGCGACGTTGGTATTTTGGCAATTGTGCGAGCGTGATGCACAGGCGTTGCTCTACGACTGTGAAAATCCCGAGGCAATGGGAAGGCTTCGCCGCCGTTTTGCCACCTACCTGCAAAACACCTTTGACTCATTTTGTCCGAATCAAACGGCAAGGCAACTGGACGCATGGGCGCAATGTCGTCCGAATATTTCAGACTACCTGAAACAGGAATCATTATGACATCTGTACCTTCAAAAACAGATAAATGTTCCGCATTTATCGATTATCTCTTTGCTCAATGTGAGCGAGATAAAGGGTTCGCAGCTCGGCTTCGTCGAGCGGATAATTCAGCAACAGAATATCAGTGCTGGGAAACGCTCGCCAAGTTTAACATTAATCTCGATTTTTCATCTGAGCGTCTTCCACATGCACTGATTGCTGCTGCTGTGGCGAAAAGTCGCTCCGACAGTAACGGAACTCTTCCCTTAGGAAAGGCCATCGCTTTGGCATTTAATGATGGCGTTAAAAGTGATCAAGCAAATATGCGACTGCGTCGTTTATTAGCCTGTCATGATGTTGAAGAAGTTTGCCGAATTTTACGACCACTGATCACTTTAATACAAAGTCGAGTCACTTTGCCTTTGGATTTCACTGCATTATTGAAAGACTTGGTGTGGTTTAATCATGACCCACAACGTGCTAGAGCACGCTGGGCCCAGCAGTTCTATCAATCTGAACGATCTGGGCAAGTGGCGGAGGGGCAATATTGATGACGCTTTTTGCGAGTGTACTACGTCTTGACCGAGCAGCCAGTAAAGCTCTGAATATTAAAGATACCTATTCTCTACATCGTGTGGTTTATAGCCTGTTTGAAGATGTTCGTAATGAACAAGAAAAACAGGCAAGTAAGAGTAGTGGTATTCAGTGGGTAGACAAAGGCGGTGATGCTACTTGCCGTCAGATCTTGATGCTTTCTAATCGTGCGCCAATGGAGCAAGTCAACAACCAACACGGCGAAGTGGTCACGAAATGTTTACCTGAAGGGTTTCTTAACCATCGCACTTATCGTTTTGAGGTTGTGCTCAATCCAGTACGCAGAGATCGCCAGACAAAAAAGAATGTACCGATCAAAGGCCGTAAAGAAATCGTGCAGTGGTTTATCTCGCGTGGGCAAGAAAGCTGGGGTTTTTCTGTGAATGCAGATCAACTGCAGGTTGAACAAGTCCGCGTTCTTCAGTTTGAGGCAAAGCATCGTGTCACATTACAACAAGCTAAATTGAGTGGTTATTTAACCGTGACAGACTCCGAAGCGTTTGCCCACAGTGTTGCCAATGGCATTGGCCGAGGCCGCAGTTTTGGTTGTGGCTTATTACAAATTGTTCCTGTTATTGAATCGCCTTTATTTTAATCAGAGAGTTATCCCATGAATGCAGCAATGAAAAACACACGAATTGAATTTCATATCCTCCAGTCTTTTCCTGTAAGTTGCTTGAACCGTGACGATGTTGGAGCCCCCAAATCAGCGATGGTTGGCGGCGTAAGTCGAGCGCGAGTAAGTTCACAGTGTTGGAAACGTCAAGTACGCCTTGAAATGCAAAACTTTGGTATCAAACTTGGCCTACGTACAAAAAAAGTGGAAGCGTTGCTTGAAAAAGCTTGTTTGATATTGGGGGCAAGTGAAGACGCAGCAACAGCCTGTGCGCTGAAAATGGCCAAATCTTTGGCTGACGATACCCTTTTATTTATTAGTACGAAAGAATCGGAAGCCTTGGCAAGTTATGCACAAGAAAACGAATTTGATGCGAGCAAGCTCAAAGATAAGGACTTAGCGAAAAGAGCGAAAAAGGCCCTCAATCCTGCTTTTGATGCGTTAGATATTGCCCTGTTTGGGCGTATGGTCGCCAAAGCAACCGAGATGAATGTCGAAGCGGCAGCATCCTTTAATCATGCAATCTCAACGCATAAAGTAACCAACGAAGTTGAATTTTTTACCGCACTTGATGATTGCCAAGAAGAGCAAGGATCTGCACATATGGGGAGCCTTGAGTTTAACTCAGCAACGTACTATCGCTACGTCAGTCTCGATCTTGGGCAATTGGCGCAAACATTAGGTAATGAGGAGATGGAAGCAAGCGCTGAGCAACTTCAGCAGGCAATTGAAGCGTTTACTAAAGCATTATTTGTTGCTTTACCGTCAGCTCGCCAAACAACCCAGTCTGGTGCGAGTCCATGGGAGTTTGCAAGCGTGATGGTACGTCGTGGCCAACGTCTGCAAGTCCCGTTTGAAACCCCAGTTAAGGCGGAACAGGGGGGATACTTACAGCCTAGTATCACAGCACTCAAAACCTATCTTCAGAAAAAAGAAACCATGTCGGGTAGCTTATTTGGGAAGTTGGGTGCCTATGAATGGGGAGAAAATGAAGACTACAGTATCGATGCTCTTATCGCTGACTTAAAAGCGCACGTGGAGTAAGCATGACTCACCCATATATTTTGATGTGGCTAGAAGGCCCACTGCAAAGCTGGGGTTATGATTCGCGCTATGGCAGGCGGGATACCCTGAGCTTTCCGACCAAATCTGGTGTATTGGGCATTGTCTGTGCAGCGTTAGGAGCAGGGGGAGAACAAAAAGATCTGCTTGCAAAACTCGCTGAGCTCGATATGCAGATATTGGCCTTTCCAATGAAAAGGGAGGGTAAAGTTCCTTCTTTACCTGTATCGCTTCAAGATTTTCAAATGGTCGGAAGCGGGTATGATGATAAAGACCCTTGGCAATCACTGCTCATACCCAAAACAAGTCAAGGTAAAAAAGCGGTAGGCGGGGGGACAAAAATGACCTATCGTCACTATATTCAAGATATGGCTTATGCTGTGATGCTAGAGGTGCCTGTGGATATGGCCCCTATCATTTCTAATGCCTTGGTTGCTCCCGTATGGGATCTGAGCTTGGGTCGAAAAAGCTGTGTACCAACGGAGTTTATCTATCAGGGCACTCACAAAACAGCGCTCGAATGCGAGCAGCAAGCGTTGTTTCTTGCGGAAACAAAAGGTCGTGGCCTTGCCTTTGTTGTAAAACAGGGGGCCGTCGAAGGGGATGAGTTACTGACCCTTAATGATGTCCCTTTGCAGTTTGGTGAAAATAAGCGTTATCGAGACAGACAAGTGACTCTGATTTATCCAGAGGAGGCATAACGTTGTCACGTTTATTCGTCAAAGTGACTCGGGAGACGTTACCTCAGATCAAAGATAAGTTCCCTTTCATTTACCTTGAAAGGGGACGTCTTGAGATTGATGATTCAAGCCTGAAATGGCTGGATGCAGACGGTAATATTGTGAGATTGCCAGTAGCAACGATCAATACGATTTTGCTTGGGCCAGGTACATCTCTGACGCATGAAGCAGTGAAAACGGCAGCTGCTGCTAATTGTGCTATTTGTTGGGTAGGGGAAGATAGCTTGCTCTTTTACGCGGCGGGTTTTGTACCAACCGCGACGACTCGTAACCTTAAAAAGCAAATCAAATTGGCTTCAGGTCGTAATACTTCTATAGAAGTCGCAAGAAAGATGTTTAAAAAGAGATTTCCAAACGATGATCTCAGCGGTAAGTCTCTTAAAGAAATGATGGGCATTGAAGGCAGTCGAGTTCGTCAGCTTTATGAGATGAAAGCGAAGGATTATGGCGTGGGATGGAAGGGAAGGCAGTTCACTCCAGGAAAATTCCAGATGAGCGATATGACAAACCGTATCCTTACATCAACCAATGCAGCTTTGTATGGCATATTGTGTTCTTCTATTCATGCGATGGGGTACTCACCGCATATTGGTTTCATACATTCAGGCAGTCCAATGCCCTTTGTTTACGATATTGCGGACCTGTATAAAGAAGAATTAACGATTGATCTTGCATTTTCGCTGACACGAAAAATGGCGGGGCAGTATGATAAATATGTCGTTTCCAATGCATTCAGAGAAAGGGTTATAGAAATGGATATACTCCAGCGTGTTGGTAGGGATATCAGCGAATTTATGGGTATAGAGGAATGTTAGTGGTGATTGCAAATGATTTGCCTCCTGCCGTTCGTGGCCGCATGAAACTTTGGTTTGTAGAAGCAAAGCCGAATGTTTTTGTTTCAGGCCTAAAAGATTCGGTTGCCAATAAGGTTGTAGATTATCTGTTCCAACACTGCCCATCTCAAGCTGGGTTGACGATATTCAAAAGTATAAATAAGCCTCCAGGGTATGAGATAAGGACATTGGGTGAAACCAAGAGGTCACTCATTAACCTCTCAGGCTTGTTTTTGGTTTCTGAAAAGACCGTTAGTTAATCATTAAACACATCATATGGTGTTTTACTTGTGCTCTTTTACAATATGTTGGTGTCTTCCCCACGCACGTGGGGGTGTTTCCTGCGATGGTAAGATAGATGGCAAAGAGGCTTAGTCTTCCCCACGCACGTGGGGGTGTTTCTGAGAGAAAGCTCATTTCTGATACTAATGCGTTGTCTTCCCCACGCACGTGGGGGTGTTTCTGAGATCGACGGTCAAGAGCTTTTTGCACCCAAGTCTTCCCCACGCACGTGGGGGTGTTTCCCTTTTGCTTTTCGTTGTACCCGGCAAGGTCTGGTCTTCCCCACGCACGTGGGGGTGTTTCCTTCTGGGACGGCTCATATGGCGAGAAGTTTGAGTCTTCCCCACGCACGTGGGGGTGTTTCTGGGTACTTAATCAGAGCCGATCTCGCGGCTAAGTCTTCCCCACGCACGTGGGGGTGTTTCCTCTGCATAGCCTAGCTTCGCCAGCAGAGTATCGTCTTCCCCACGCACGTGGGGGTGTTTCTGTGTCTGATGCTAAGGTTTATCTGGGCATGGAGTCTTCCCCACGCACGTGGGGGTGTTTCCGTTATCCAGATCTATGATTGGAAAGACTTATTTTGTCTTCCCCGCACTCGTGGGGGTGTTGCTAAACATCACAACTTGCCAGATTTTAACTTTAAAATATAAAGCAGACGTGATTAACCCTCACGCTCAGCTTTCATTTTCTTAACTACACGCACAACCGTTCTGGCAGAGACGCCAATCATCTTGGCCGTTTCGTTGATGCTCATTTGGTTATCGACTCTTAACTTGTAGATTTTTTCATGCAGTTCTAGGTCAGGTTTCCTCCCTTTGTATTTCCCTTCGTTCATGGCCTTCTCGATGCCTTGCTTTTGGCGGCGGCGTCTATCTTCATAATCTTTTCTAGATATCGCGGCCAACATGTCCATCATCATGTTGTTGATGGCCTTGATCATCGAGTTGGTGAATTCATCAGAAATTTCTGGAGCCAGGGCAATATGACTGGTAGGTAAATCCAGGCTAATGACTTTCAATTCCTTCTTGTACAGCATTTCTTTTAATTTAGACCAACTAGCTTCATTTAAACGTGAAAGGCGGTCTATCTGCTCAATGATGATCACATCTCCTTTTTGAGCATCATTAAGTAATTGCAGCAATTTAGGTCTTTGCAGTGATGCACCAGATTCTTGCTCAACATACCATGCAGCAACTCGCATTCCTTTTTGTTCAACAAACTGTGAAAGTGCGCCTTTTGCCCTTTCTGCATCCTGCTCACTTGTTGATGCTCTGAGGTATCCAAATATGTACATAATTCACTTTCTATGACTTTTAGGTTATGACTTTATAGGGTGTGTCATTTATATTATGACATTAATGGTTTTTATGCCACAAAAGAATACTGTTCTTAGGGTATACCCTAATGACACAACTGGGTTTTAAATAAGTACGGAACTATGCTGTACAGTTTGTAATGGTCGTGTTTTTGTCGTATATTGACTATGTACAGAACTTATCCGTACGAAAGGAGATTAAAATGGCCACAACACGTTTAGACATTCGGCTTGATGAAGAAATCAAAGCGAAAGCAGAGAAAGCGTCTGCTTTGCTTGGGTTAAAAAGTTTGACTGAATATGTCGTCCGCCTTATGGACGAAGATTCAAGTCATGTGATCGCTGAGTATGAAAGTATCACAGTAAAAGATGATGTCTTCGATGAGTTTCTAGCGGCTTGTGATAAAGCTAAAGAACCTAATGAAGCTTTGATTTCTGCGGCTAAGTTTACGAAAGAGAGCGATATCAAGTGAGCTGGAGTAAAAAATTTGAAGAGTTGAGTAAAACCAAGCATGATCGTAATTCATTTGATTGCGGTGAGCATGAACTCAACCAGTTTATTAAAACTCAGGCAGTAAAACACATGCAAGCGGGTATTAGTCGCACAATGGTTCTTCCAAGTGATGTACCTATGATGAATCAAAAGTATCCGATTTGCTCATTCTACAGTGTTGCTCCAAGCTCTATTTGTCGGGAGACTTTACCTGAGAACCTAGCGAAAAAATTGCCTCGTTACCCTGTTCCAGTTTTCTTACTTGCTCAACTGGCGGTTCATAAAGAATTTCATGGTAGTGGTCTAGGCAAAATCAGCTTAATTAAGGCTCTAGAATATCTGTGGGAGGTTAATCATCATATGCGAGCATACGCGATAGTTGTAGATTGTTTGACAGATTCAGCGCAGACGTTCTACACCAAATATGGTTTTGAGGTTTTATGCACTCATAGTGGGCGCACCCGAATGTTTCTCCCCATGAAGACGGTAGAACAACTATTTATTTAATAATAAATTAATGGTAAAGATCCCGCACAACGTCATAATTCCCTCATTCAGGTTTTTCAGTATTTAATCTAAATTAATCGACTGGGAGGGATAGGGTAATGTGGAAGTTCACCCTAAGAACATCAAGAGGCGATGGCCTTGGTGAATATAGAAGAAAATTGAGCTTTGTAGTGTTATTGCTTATTTTTCCTTTTACCCATGATGTGGCTGCATCTCCCCCTTCATCTGAAGAGCCTATCAATATTTCCGCAGAGTATTACATGTTTGGCTTAATGTCTCCGGAAGTGATCAGATCAAAAAAATCTGCCTTGTCAGGTATCGCAAGAGCGTCCTTAGACTATAAAGCCTATGAAGAGGGTGAAGACAGTGGCTCATTCAAATTGAAAGTTGATCATAAACATTCGTATTCAAAAAACTCACCTTCCTCATTCGTTATGAATAACATTGGTGGCTTTGGTCTTATTGGCCCTGCTTTTAGTGATATAGGTTTCAGACTCACCCACTTATATTGGAAGCAGACTTTTAATGCACAGCAGACAGCGCTCATGGTTGGTTTTCTCGATAGTACGGATTACGTCGATATGTACGCATTAGGGAATCCGTATTTTGGTTTCTCAAACGTGCAATTCAGCACTGGGGCTGGAACTATCGCGATTCCAGATGAGTCAACGTTTGGCTTGTCTATGTCTCACTTTGTCTCTGACCGATATTATTTAAACCTGAGTTTGTCTGATGCTCTAGCCGATTCCACAGAACCCTTTGATGGACTGAGTCATTTCTTTAAAGACCATCAATTTTTCAAGTCCTTAGAAGTTGGTTTAGTTTCATCGCAAGATTCTTTTTTATACCAAAATATCCATCTTACGGTTTGGCACAGTGATGGTATTATGGAGCAAGCGGATGAAAATTACGGTTTTAACGTGTCTGCTGTTTATCAAACTGGCAATTGGATACCTTTTTTTAGAGCGGGTACTGCTAAAGGGCCTGAGTTGCTTTATCAATCTTCTGTCGTTGCGGGTTTCGGCTACAAAGACTTCGGTCCTGGTACCTTAGGGTTTGCAGTGGGGTGGGGTGAACCGAACAGCTCTGACGATGAGGTTTATAACGCTGAGCTTTTTTATTTAACCCATATTGGTCCAGTTTCTCTGACGCCGACTGTACAATATTTATCTCCTCTTCCTTTCAATTCTCGAGCGAGTGATGCTTGGGTATTTGGCTTGAGGGGGAGAGTGAGTTTTAGTTTGTGATGGGGGCTTTTGGCCACAAGGAGACACACGATGACTTACCGTTTTAGTCCAGCTCATGATCCTATGGATATTAAAGAACAAGAATATCAGAGCGCAAAAGAAGTGCGCTTTTCAAAATTTACCTCTTGTATTGGTGTGCTTGCTAAGAACGATGAGATTGTGACAGGAGTTCATCTCGTGATATGGTCAAAAGATGAGACGAGATTTGATGATGCCGCTGCCCGTGAAACGGTTGCTTTGTTATCCAGGTACCAGCAAGTTGTTGTTATCGGCCATACGGATTTATGGGAAAGCAATCTTAGTGAGCAATATAAATATTTGCTGTCACTTATCAAGGGGCCTCATATCATTAATACAAATGATGGGGTCTATGGAGGAAGAGTCCACAATGGCACTTTTCAAACCTATCAGAATGGTAAGTATGTGGACGTTTAATTGATTATTGCGTTAGCTATTCCCAAGCTTCTGAAAAGTTTTGGTCTTTAAACGCTTCCGCTAACCCAGTGATTTGCTGCATTCTCAGAACCTCATCTTTGTCCATGCCCAGTTCTTGGCCAATTTTCTCATCCGTCCATTCACTTTGTCGCAGCCGCATCACTAAATTGGCTGTAAGCTCAACTTGATGTTCTCCGCGGGCCATATTGTGACGAATAGAAGAAGACATTCTTTCCTCGTTACCTTTGTCTAAAACGACGACGGGAATGTAGTTCGCTAAAGATTGATTTATATCTGATTCAGTTTTAATAATGCGTGTTCGATGTGCTCCATCAATGACAACGTAACCACTGTTATGGGGGGACTTTCCCACGACCACAGGCATGGTTAAGCCGTCGCTTCTAATTGAGTGCTTTAGTAAACGGTATTCAGGGAGAGCCACAGAGTTTGGATTATAATCGTTATCTTGGATTGATTCCGCTTCTACTAATCTTACGTTTAAAGCAGGGTGAGACAGGCCTACAAGCTTTGATGATAAATCGGATATCAAGTTAAATATTC
Source organism: Vibrio azureus (assembly GCF_002849855.1). Lineage (NCBI taxonomy): Bacteria > Pseudomonadati > Pseudomonadota > Gammaproteobacteria > Vibrionales > Vibrionaceae > Vibrio > Vibrio azureus. Next base: position 89,648 of record NZ_CP018619.1, on the reverse strand, counting down.
CCACTCGCTCTTTAAAGCTTAACTCCTCAATGTCATCAAAGTGGAGAGATATTTCATAAAGTAACTGCGCGGCTGTTCGTAATGATTTTACATTCATGATTTGTTCTTCCTTAAGTAATCACTATACAAAGAGATATATTCATCGGTGAGCTTTTTATTTGGGCTAAAGGAAAGCCCACGACACCAATAATCATTTTTTATAAGAACTTTACAAATACGGCGCCAACTGGGTACTTTCTTTTTCGCTTCTAACTCTTTTTCTGCGAAGTCTGGGATAGAATAAATGTTGTGCTTTTTCCCATTTTTTCTCCACCAATTTAGAAACTTAAATAATCGTTCACGATAATGTTTGGAAAGGTGTGGGGGCATAGTATCTAATAAGTACTTGCTGTAATCCCGGTAGGTATATCCATCTGGAAGCTCGAATTTATAATAACCAAGAATACGTCCTTGGTTTTTACAATATCTCGCCCCAAAATTACAGCCCTCCACCCTTTGTACTAATTTTTGCCAAGTTTGTGGCTCTAAAATATGATAAAGCCAAAGTCCTTTCCTTTGGTCGTCTCCAAATGGCTGGCAAAGGCGTTGTTGAGAGAGGGTAAGCCCTGCTTGATGCATGAGATCATAGGTATGATTATAGGACCAACCAAAACGGCTATTCGCGATCCATATATCGTCAACTTGCCAATCGTATATTGGATAAGCTTTGTAAAAAAGAGGAGTCACTTGTGTTGTCCAGTTATAATGTTCGAGCTTGCGTTTCTTTTTATTTTTTATGGTGTTGTATCGGTTAAGAGATTCATCAGACCGAATGGCGATGAGGCAAATACAACGTCCATTTTTTGTCTCCCCGTACCATTTCCCGAAACCAGTAACAAACTCTTCAAATTCCATTGCGTAAGTATAGAAGGGGAAGTAATCCATGTTCTTAATCACAGAACCATGGTTTGGCTTTTCTCTTACCCACAAAGATTGCTTATCTGGTTCCCAACAAATCCACTTTGGCTGGAATTGTGAGACAGCATTTCTCAAACTTAAGGGTAAACAGACCCAGAAAGCATTCACTTCATTTTTATTTACCATTTGTTCGATGTAACGCATCGTATGTTGATATTGAGCTTCTAAATCCACAATTAACACATCCACGGGCAAGCGCTCTCTTTTTTTCGCTTCTTCTATCACGAGATTTAGAAGAACTCCCGAATCTTTTCCACCTGAGAATGATAAATAGATATGTTCAAATTTATCAAAGATGACCCCAATTCTGGCTCGTGCGGCCTCGTTAACATCATGACTTAACCCTATCTTCATATGGTGACCATTGAACAATAAAATACCGTATATAAAAGTATTATAGAAAGATTTTAATCAATATATTTCATTGTAAAGGCCTTTAGAGTATTCGCTAAGCTTAAGTTTTTAATTTGTTAAATTAAGTTTATGTTTTATTTGTTGATATGGTTTTTAAATTTTAGCGAAGTTAGATTAATTTGTTTTTATAGAACAAAAATCACATCATGATGATTTGTTTTTAATTTTGTTGAAGGTTTTTTGATATTAATTGTAATTAACATAAAAATTATTTTCATTATTATAAATCAGTAACGCTCATAAATGATAAAATTAAAAAATACGATAAAATATTCATCCATAATTATTTTGCCGTAAGTAAACGTTTAATAGGATGATTAAAAATGGCTGATACATATACAATATACGTTGTTAATAACGAGACGAGTAACGAAACCTTTTGGTGCTTTCTACAGAAGCCTGAAGTAGATTTTGGCGAGAAGGTTTACGCAAACTCGAGCAATTTTCTCACGGTTAGACCTAAAAAAAGCGGTCAAACCTATATAAATAAGTTCGAGATACCACTGCAGTATATGATTAGCTCAGGTGCTGATACGAAAGCGGTTGGTTTAGAAGTCAGAGTCTCATCGGACTCAACCTTGAATGTAGATTTAGGCAATCAATCTGTCGCTAAATTCTATCCTGGTCCAGAGCATGAAGGGCCAGTTCTTAATGAAGATGGGAAAGGTAAAGATCCCAGTAAACTGTCCATTCATGTTTTACCATATAATCAATCTGACGAAGGTAAGAATCATTGGTGGGGGAATTTAGGTTTCGGCATTATGACAAGTAATGGTTTTATGGGAATGAACTGGTCACCTAGGCCAAATACATTGGTTACGATCAAGCCCAACCTTGCTTTTTATATTTCAACGGGAGATTTTACTCCAGGCGTGTTGGCTGATATGAGCACTGTCTCAGCAGAATCTCAGTTAGTGAAAGATACCGATTTTGATGAAACTCTAACTTGCACAGTCACGCTCACAAACGAAGGAATATTTGAAGTTGAACCAGGGTCTCCTTTGCGGTCGTTATAAGTGTTTTGTAAATTTTGTAGGCGGCCTTTGAGTCGTCTCATTTTTTGATATTAATGAGGCGTGTCGTGTTAATAATTAAAAAGCTTTTATCATGAAGGGTATGTCATGATAGAGCAGGAGCTGTAATTGAAGGTGGATTGACAGTAGCAATTACAAATCGAATTTAGACACAAGAACGGCTCCCATCAAGAGCCGTTCTTCGTTATAGGGGAGCGCGATTGAATATAATAATTGGATAATATTTTAGCTATTATTGAATTCTAAGCTGACAGGCAACTGCATGTGACCAGCCCGTTTGTTGATTGTATAGTTGCTGACTGCCTGTATATGAAGGTTCTTTATAGCCTCCATCTCCATCTTTCATAGTAAATCTCCAGCCGTTCTGAGCTAAAGGAGAGCCTTTAATTCTATTTTCAATATTTTGCTTAGTTGGTGCGCTTATCCAAGTTGTAGGCTGTTGGCTTAATCCCCCATTATTTGGTAGTTGGAAAGCCTCTACGACATTAAGCATCTCCCAGCCATCACCCAATGATGTCTGACACAAATTATCCAGTCGATCATAGTCTGCTTGCGAACTATATCCGTTATACGTTCCGTTGTCTGTTTCAACCAGATCTATGATATCAACTTGACCGTGTCTGGGGTTCTTGCATGACTTGAATGCTGTTGAGTCTGATACAACTCCCTTGTTGATCAGTTCATCAACAAGGGAGTTGTATGTTACACAGTCGGTATAATTTTCGTGGAGATATTGTTCTGTGACAGTGGTATTGCCACCTGAAAATGATGCTGAAGAAATGAGTACCGTAGATACTCCGAAGATAAAATAATTTTTCATTTGTTTAACTCCGCTCTTATAGTGTAGTTGTTTTGATAAAACAAACATTAATATATCGATTTTATTTAAAGGCACTTAATAAGCATCAAATCTGTAAATCTCAGTTTAAAATGTCTTTTTTAGGCTGTGAAGATACTCATTGGTACATAGATCGATGTTTAGTATGGAGAATAAATTTCTTTAAGTATTAATAACAAATAAGTTATTTGGTCAGGTGGATACCTCAGAAATTTTTCAGTTTTAGATGCTAAGATTATATGAGTTATCAAAGAAATCTATTTCATTATTTAAAATAATTTATTTTATCTATATATAGCCAAATCCTGGAGTTGTTTATAATCTTTTAACGCATTTTTTGTTTTTATGTAACCGACAGTACGTTAATAATAAAAGGATGATGTTATGAGTTTGTACATGAAAGCTGCTATTTTGATACCTTTACTGTTAGGGGCTGTAGCTAATGCAACTGAGCCTACGATAAAAGAACATTTTAATCAGCTAAATAATATATATGGGCTTATGGAGGACAGTAAAAGTAGGCTTACTATTCAAGAAGTTAATGGATTGATTTCTTGTGATGCTGATAGTAATTGGATTGACTCTCCTTCATTACCCGTTGATCCTCTTGCTTCAAGTGAGTTTGATATTATATGTAAATTTCATAAATTTGCTTGGCAGTCTTTCGCTTATTATACATCATTTGGAGAAAGCGCCCCAAAGTTCCTAGAATTAATGCCTAAAGAGCGTATATTCAAACGAATACCTGATGAGTGGGATTGGAATGGCGATAAAAATTTGGTTTTGGATAATATGTTACAAGCAGGTTCACAACAACCACTTATTGATTGGCAGGATAACCCTGTATTTTACCAACAAAGTGTCAATCAAATCTTTTATGATGATATTGTAAGTAATGAATTGAACAATAGTCAGTGTGTTGCAAAGGTTGATAGTGGTGAGTTTCCTTTTGACATATCCGCTGGCTCTACAGAAGTGAAGACTTCATGGAAAATCCTGTCACCGACAGATGACGAAGATAAGTTTTTTACAATTAATCGAAGTATTAATAAAAGTGGCGTGATAGAAGATGCTGTTAAATTAGGTTTAGTGGGAATGCATATTGTGCGGAAAACTCCAGCTCACCCAGAATGGATATGGACGACATTTGAGCATAAAGATAATGCACCAAATTGCGATGAGGTTGAAGATAATGTGACAGTAAACCCTACAGATAAGTGGCTGTTCTTCAATGAAAGCTCTTGGCAAGGTAAAAATGTTTATATTCCTAATAATCCCACTCAAGTATGTCGAAAAACTCCTTATGGAGCTGGATTTTTAGCCAAGGCAGGGTTAAGAGTAATTGAGGACATAGAAGATCTAAATCAAGATATGCAAAGTTATTATCAGCAAAGAGGCTCTATTTGGGAGAATTACTTTTTAGTTGGTAGCGCTTGGACTCAATCTATTAACCCATTTTCTACTAATGGTGAACTACCACCAACATGGAAGAATGAAATAGGGGGGTCTAGTTTGTTATCAAATACGACAATGGAAACATATAGGCAGAACCCTAAATGGTTTGATTTAGAGCATCCAACTAAAGATAGAGGTTGCTTTGGTTGTCATAATTACAACTCTACGAAAGAGAGCCCTATACATTTAAGCCATATGTTTAATGCCGCTAAGGATTATGGGGACTGTAAGGGGCTTGTTGCAAAAACCTCGCAGTCAGCCAGATTTTAACTATGATTCACCACTGAGCAATGCGTTATGGCCAAGTCTGAATTCAAATGGCAACTTTTTACCCTTGGACTTATCTTATGGTGTGTGGTGCTATGGCCGCGGGTTTGGTCAACGATTCAAAGTTTTGAGGGGATAAGGATGTTGAATAAAGGCCAGTTTGATTTTTTGTTACGTCGTGACGAGCCAAAGCTGAGGGTGCAGGAGAGATCCGCCTTCCTTAATGAACTCTTCAATATCTTTGGAATTTATGCATGAAAAGAGGTGCTAAGATAAGCACCTCAGACACATCTTCAATTTTTGCAACAAGCCCATTGTGGTTGCTAAATGTTCATATGTGGACAGCCATACCCAAATCACCCCCCTTAGCGTTTACCACAACCGTGCTCATAGGCATAATTTGTTATCATTCAGTTTCATAATTAAGGACATTTCATGATAGAGCAGGAGCTGTACGATTATGCGGTCTCTCTACTTTCCAAGCGAGATTACTCTTCTGGCGATTTAAGATACCAATTGTCGACACTTTCTTCTGATGAAAGCGTGGTTGATTCCGTCATGGAAAAACTGTTGTCACATCATTATGTCGATGATATGCGGCTAATTGAAAGAGAGCTTGAAAAGCAGTTAGCGAAGCTTCATGGGGAGTCACGGATCAAACAAGAACTCAGAAAAAAAAGATTGGATGTTTTACTGATTGAGCAAGCATTAGAAGATCTCGATGTTGATTGGTTCGAGCTTTGTCAAACCGCTAAAGAAAAAAGTTTGGTGGGGATGTACCCACAGATGCAAAAGAAAAGGCTAAAGTGATCCGTTATTTACAATATCGCGGTCATGCTATGAGTGCCATTATGGAAACACTTAACCCTTGAAAGGATTATAAAATATGACTGAAACAGTAACCAAGATCGTTCAAGAACTAAGTCGGTGGAGTTCTACATTTCCAGAAGAGACGCTAAATTCAGCAAGAAAAAACTGGCCAGAACTATTACCTGAAATTACCAGTTTATTTGATCATATTATTCAACGTAATCCGATAACTGAAAAGCAAGAGTCGTTTTTATTTTGGTCGATCTTACTCGTAGGGGATCAAGGTGAAAAAGCCTGCTTCGAACAGCTGATGGCTTTGCTTGAGCATGACAAAGAAAATGGATTAATATTGGATCGCGTCTTGGGTGATGCCACCACTGAAACCATGCCGGCTATTCTTTATCTACTCGGTGAGCATCATCCTAATAGAATGAGCCGAGTTGTTTCTGCAAGTGGTACCGACGAATATATCAAATCAGTTATCATGCGTGTGCTATTTAGTATGGTTCAAGACGGCAAGTTGAGCTCAGACTTATTTGCGACTCATGCGCCTATTTGGCTCGCTTCAATGACAAGCTGTGATGATACTTTTTCTGCGGCATGTTTAGGTAGTTATCTGATTCATTTTGAAATCGTCTCTTTTCAAAAAGAGCTCCTTGCTTTAGAGAAGGAAGGAAAAATTGACTCATCTATGCTGACTTTGGAAGAAATTCAAAATTGGCAGTTGTCTTACCCTTTAGACAGAAATGAGTGCGTGGCTCCCACCTTTGACATTATATCAATCAAAGATTGGGCGTGCTTTAGAAAAAACGAGTGGTCAATTGAAAAACCTTTTGTTAAATCTTTAGCCCCCAAAAGAAACGACCCTTGTTTCTGTGGGAGCGGGAAGAAATATAAAAAATGTTGTTTAAATTAAACGAATTGAAAACTTTCTCGTTGAGTCAGAGAAGGCTTTATGACAAGGGGATGATTGAGTTGGGCTTGTTGCAAAAATTCCAAAGATATTGAAGAGTTCATTAAGGAAGGCGGATCTCTCCTTCACCCTCAGCTTAGGCTCGTCACGACATAACCAAAAATCAAACTGGCCTTTATTCAACATCCTTTGTTGCAATCAGCATATGAGGAATTATGAAGCAAATTATGAGGGTATCTAACAATGTTTGATGAAATTGGAAAGATTAACTGGGCCGAGTTAAAACAAGCTAATGGCTATTCAGGCCATATCCCAGAAGCAATTAAGGGTCTTATTTCAGACGATAAGCTAGATCAGGAAGCTTCTTATTGGAAGCTTGATAACCACGTTGTGTTGCAAGGTGACTTGTATCAGGCTGCTTTTTATGTAGTCCCATTTTTGCTAGAAATCTTAGCTTCTAAAGTTAAAAACGGTCGAGCTTATACCTATGATTTACTCTTTGAAATAGCTAATGGATTCGCACTTGAAGAAACACCATGTGTTTATAATGGAGACACTCTACCTTTGACCGAAGCTTGTAAGAGTGCAGTTGTCGGTGGAGTAGATCTATATTTGAATGAAGTGTCTAATATCTCGTCAACTTGTAGGGAAAACTCACTAGAACTACTTGTTTCGCTCGGTGAGCGAGCAGAGTATATTCTAATTAATCTACAGAAGATTGAAGGTGAGGAAACTGATTCATATTTTCGTAGCAAGTTAAAAGAAGCCATAGTTGAAATTAGTGGTTAGTTTTAAAAAATTAGCTTGTCGTAAAATTTAAAGATCATCTAGGGGGGGCAAAGGTTAATTATTCTGCTTTTGAAGCCTCTATTTTATATACAAGTGCGTTGTTTGTTTGATTTTCGCGTGACTAAAGTCACATTTTTATCTGGTTATTATTGGTTGGAATAAAGTGGAATTTTGGCGCTTTTATGCATTTCTCCTAAAAATAATGCCACTTTGGATTCTATATCTAATGTTTTAGGTTTCTTAATTACATTTTATTAGTTTCTCATTCTGTTTATATCACTTTAAACATTATTTTTTGTTGTTATTATTATCTAAACCCACTTTGTGGGGACGATTATTAATTACCAAGTCGTTAAATTTAAGTCTAATCAGCTTAAGTTATCACCGTGACCTTTTTATTTAATGATTTGGTCACGGAGATCTCTCATGAATTCTAATGTTCGCTTTATTCCTAGCTCAAAACTATCAAAAGCGGAGTTACCTTTTGTTCTTACTCCTGATGAGTGCATAGACATATTTTCGCGTGTGCGAAACCCCAATGATATCCTGAAAAGTTTACCAAACGAGCTTTCGCAGAGGATCTCGTTGTCTGCAAAAAAATCCACTTCCGGATTGTTAAAATCTATGGAAGCCGAATTGGTTAAAGTCGACTGGATCGCAGTCTCTAATTCCCCACGCAGAGGGGCACTCAGTGATGCTCAAATCAATCGCTACCCAAAGTTAAAAACGTACATTCAATCGGTGATTTACACTGGCAAAACCAAGGTTAATAAAGCAAGTTATCAACCCGTAACTGATGATGTCGTTCTACCAAAAGATTATATTTACGTACCTTCCGATCCGATACCTGAGAACAAAATTGTTGTTGAAGTAGCGGGGCAAAGTCCTGCGAGTAATGCGGCTTTCTATCTCAGCAAAAGCAATGACTTATCAGCAAAAATTACTCAAGCCAAACCTGACAAGAAGGTGAGCCACCGTAGCTTGGTTAAATTTGAGCAACTGGAATCGGTCCCTCGTGATTTGTATCTACATATAAAGATGCAAGGTCATCCTAATCCACTGAGTTTACGTTTGGCAGAAGGTATTATGCCAGTAAGTAAAGAGACTGAGATGGCTGAATGGGATAATGTACTGGTTCCCGTTCGTCCACTTGCTTATCTTAACGAGGAAAAATCAAAATCTAAATCGGCTGAGCTTAAAGCTGGATATCTGTATATATTCTGGAAAGGTAAGTTGTGGCGTGAGCTATTCATCACCGATAAAAGTTATTATCAGGACATTGACGTCGAATACTTTCGCCACCTTGAGCAACAAGAAAAGAAGAAACAGAATCCTCAACCTATTACTCGTTATCCTGAAGGTTTTGATCAGCAGCATGTATTGCTCCCTTATAAAATCAAAGGAAAGCTGCAACAAGGTGAGAATGGCCTTAAGTTGCTATTCCGCCCACAGGCATTAACCTTTGCTCAAATTGAAAAGTTTGAGCAAGATAGTGCGAAGCTGGATAAAGAGAGTACTGCTCTTGATGACATCAATACCTATTCCGCGGAGCAGTCTTTTTCAGATAAAAACCATATTTTAGGTGTTTCATCCGCTCAAATACATGAAGTTTCTGAGAAGGATATGCCTTGGCTTTCAGATAATGCTGTCGTGGTTGACAGTTTAAAAGACACCAATATCGCTGTAGCTTATGTTGATGGCCACAATTCTGGGCTAAGGGTAGAGCTAAAAACGCTTGGGAAGTACCCTATTCCAGAAGCGGATTTTTTAATCCAATTTGAAGACGGCACTTCACAACAAGAGCGCTTAGACGAAGAGGGATTTCATTTCTTCGAAAGTATTCCTGAAGGTGAATTCACGATCACTTACAGTGATTATGATGATGTCTATGTTAAATCTGTTGCTGCTCATATCTGCGATGCCATTAAACACCGTAATAAAAGTAAAACCTTCCGTTTATTAAGTCAATCAACGGAAGCCATTCCAATGATTGTTGAAGCCTACGATAAGTACTTCAACAACAATCAAGGAAACGGACTGGTTAAAGACATTCTCCATCTTTTCACCAGACCAAACATTCGCGTTGCAGTCATTGGATTATTAGTTGCCGGGGGTGTCGATGTTGGAGGTGGTGAGACTTATTATCCTCCTGAGGCTACCCAAAATACGATACTAGCAATACAGGCTCAGCCTGCACTCAGCACTGTCATTAAAGACAGCGTTCTTAAGCTTAAGTTGAATCGGCAGCGGGCGATTGTTGAATCGACAAAAGCTTATTCTGAGTACAAATGGTTTATTGCACACAGTCAACAAGCCATTAAGGATGAAGGTGCTCCGCCTTTAGCTTATCTCGGAAAAGATATTGATATTGAATTTAAACCAGAATTCTATGGCCAACACATTATTATGTGTCGCCATCAATATCATCCTGGAGATGGCAGCACTAGACCTGCGGAATATTACAGCTACCCAATAAACGTAGGTAATGCGCATTCTATTCTCGCTCCTGATCTTGAAAAAGCAAAAGATGTAATTCAGCAACCTGAAACATCTCTTATTGCTGATCAGCGTTACATCGATACTCTCAAACAAATTGCCGATAATACCGAAATGGATAAAGAGGCAACGGAAAAGCATGAAGAAGAACTCGAGAAATTAGAGAATAATGCGGAGAGGTTGCGAGATCTACTTGAAGATTCTGCTGGCAAAACTCGTTATCCGATTAAAGCAGTTGCCATCTCCACAGACACACATGCTAAACAGCCTTTAAAAGCGTTTTTGTACCAAAAGCGTATTAAAGACAATTGGTTCAGCGATGATGAACATGTGTGGGGATTAGTTGATTGGACTTATTGTGGGCAGACGGCTTTTTGCGGAGAGTACGAAGGTACAGGTCGCAATGCTGAAGAAGCAATTTCAAACGCATTAAAAGATTGGGAATCGAACAGCCAAATTGCCGAAAGTCATATCAGCTATGAAGTTGATATTATCGATAACAATCAAGCTATCAATCTAAAAGGTGATTTAAAAACCAGCGGTGGATCCAGTTTAGATACGGCTATCGAGTGGTCTAGCAATATTGCGCTTGGTGCCACAGCAGTGGCACTTATATTCGCACCAGTACCAGGCTCAAGAGTAGCCAGTGCCGCGATATGGGCCAGTATTGCAACGAGTACAACGGCAAGTGCCCTGAGTATTTATCAGCGTTATGATAAAGGGTTTAGTAACGTAAGAGATGATGGTTTAGATACGCTTGCGATAGTAGGAAATATCTTTGGTGCTGGGTGGCTACGCCAAAGCTCGCTGAATTTCTCTGGAACGAATCAAGGACTGAAAGCAGGTAAATATCTACTTTACGGTCAGGTTGCTGCTGACGGTGCCAGTGCCATTGCCAATGGGGTTGTTTTAACTACTGAGGCGATGGATCAAATTGATGCTATCAAAGTCAACAGCTCTTTAACCCCAAGTGAGAAAACGCGTCAGATAGCAGAGCTTATTCGTTCGCTGTCATTAGCGGCTGGATTGACGGTTTTAAACGTAAAGGGTAACAAGGATGATTTAGCGAAGTTAAAAGCGGGTAAACCAGATACCTCTGTAGAGCCTCCTTCTTATGAGCTTAAAGGGCAATCAAGCAATAAAACTCATCAGAGTGTGGTGGAGCCTGAAAGAACGGATTATAAAGTCTACGAAAAAGATGCTGATGGCACAGTTAGGCCTACAACTCAACGTCTTGATCCGGACTTGCTGGAAAGAATAGAGATTGCCAAAAAGCATGCTTATGAATATGCTAAAGAAATTGATCAAAATTGGATTGGAGGGAAAGGTGAGAAAGGGCTTAAACCTGCCGAAGGGGCCAAAAAACCGGGCATGGTGTCTGTATTAGTCACCAAAGATGGGCAAATTTTTAAAGCTTACAGTACCAGAAAGGGGAATCCACATTACCCTGACCCTCTAGAACATGTAAAAGGTCGAGTTAAGAAAGCTTATGACGATTTAGAGGAAGAGCTAAAAAAGAGGCCGACTCATGGAAAGTGTGCAGAGGTTTATAGTATGCATAAGGCGCTACGTGCTAAAGCAGATTTAGATGGTGCAGTCAGTGTGGCCGTAATTGTAGGCAAAGATAAACTTGATGAAGCCTGTTTATCATGTTTCCCTGCAATGCAATCCCTTGGTGTATTTGACGGTGTAAGAATGGAGAAATAGATAATGCAAAAAAAAACTGAAGAGTATTTAACCTCCATTGGTTGGAGTAGTGAACGTATGGTTGAATTACCAGAAGAGTATTCAGCCTATTCAATCAATGACAATATCAAAAGAATTCTGAGAAATATATACGGTCTCACTTTAATTGATGACAAAGGTTATAAGAGGCCTTTACTTCTAACGAGTAAGGACTTTGATCGCGTAAAAGAAAATGTTGAGGAAATGATTGAGGATTATAAACTCCCTTTAGATTTGTACCCAATTGGCGAAGTGCCTGAATTTGCAGCTTACCTATATATAGATAAAAATGGGGACTTTTATTACTTAGATGGAGAACTATGCTTTTTAGGTTCAAATTTAGATGAGTTTCTTGAGACGATGGTTTTCTTTGAGAGGGATATGATCGGGATTGACGAGCCTGAACCTTATTGTTGTACCAACTATCCAGAGGGCGCTGAAAGCAAATTAACACCCTCGCAAAGGTTAACGTATTACAATTCGAAAACGCCGGCCCCTTGGTTGTATGACATCGAATTAGGTCTTATTCCGCTGTAAATCGCTTTTTTAAAACGTAAAGTTATATCTGGGGTGTTCTTATGAGCACCTCATTTTTATTCTCTGGTTAATAATATTTCCAGAGCCTGTGTCTCTACACCTACACATCGACCTATGTCTTGATGAGTATTGTCACAGCCTAAACAGGACATTTTAAAATTGCTCAAACCGGACATTACTAAATTGCGCCTACACCATTAATGCGTATTAATATAATTATGTTAAATAAAGTCGTTGAGCGCCCTTCTTTCAGGCATGATTAAGCAAAGTGATTTTAACCCAAGTTACAACGTAACCTAGGTTGTACCGCTTACCCACTTACCTAACCTTAGATCTTCAATCTTTAAGCTTTGCAAGCTGACGTTTGTATGATTCGTCATATTGAGCCTGAGTTGGAATAGGAGGGAATAATGCATCTAAATCTATATTATCGAATCTCGCTGCTAATGCTTGAGGAATATATATCTTTAGCTTAGAGTACCGAGTAAAATCCCCATCCTCATCTTGATTACCGTAAGAGTAAGTCATTATTTTAAACATCCCTGGGTCTCCTTGCTGACGGATACGATAGATATAATCGCCTTTCGCTTCCATATACCATTTGCCTGGTTGCAGCACGATACCTTCTGGCGCCTCTTCGATTAGAGTACTTGGGTCACTGAAGGCATAAACATAATTGCGTTTGCCTTCAATACACACAAAATAACGGTAAGCGGGGCCTGGCCTAAAGCCACGCTCACAATGTGGTGACCACAAATCTTGTAACCCAATCAGAGACAGATCTGAAAGGCGGTATAAAATCTGATCATGGCTTAGTATTTTATAACCATTTCCATCCAGATTTCTGCGTGTAGCGGTCCAGGTTAGTCGGTCCAACGCTTCATTGATGGCAAATGAACTTGTGTGAAGTGCTCGGTAAGTAACCCCTCCCTTTTCAAATTGGAGTGTAGCCGGTGTTAAATCTTCAACCTTGCCAGTACTCAGCTCTAAACGACTCACCCCGACAAAGGCTTTGCCACGGAAATAATAATATTTGCTATCTTGACTGAATTGAGCATAACCACAGTGATCGGTAGTTTGGAGCAATCGGCGTTCTTTTAAATCAAACACCATACAATCTGTACTGGCATTACCAAAGTAACTCATTTTTAAGTAACGACCATCAGGAGTTCGCTCAGCGGAACCAGGGTAAATTAATCGGTCACCTAACTCTTCTCGGCCCACAACTTTGCGTATATCAGTGCCATCGATGTTCATAGTAAATAAGGTCGAGTCTTTACTGTATGTGAACATTAATTGCGGCTGGGTATGTACTCTATCCCACGGCTCCATAGTAGGTTCTTGGGGAATATTAGAGATAATACTCCATCGTTCTATCTCTTTATTTTCTCTGTACTGCGCTGACTTATAAAATTCACGAACCTTAACTAGTAAATCTAAGTATTCTTGATAAGCGCTCGGTTCTTTAGGCTGACTGTGCATCTGCATCCAACCACCTACACCAGTGGCCAAAACAGTAATGGTGCCTAAGGCAACCCATAGTGTTGTTTTCTTCATGTACTTTAATATGACTAAGCTTTTATCACCCAAATGAAAGTGCGGTGTCTTTACATCTAATATCGAACCAAATTAGCACAGACAGTGATTGCGTTTTTACTGATTTGATAGCTGAAATGATGGTGTGCCCAAAAATTTTTAGCAAGCCCCAAAATAAAGCTTCAACTTGCATACTTTTTTGAACCCACCTAGAATCATAATCACATGGGTTCAAAAAAGTATGGTTTGTTATGCCAGTCTATTTAAGCTTTGGAAAGGATATCCAAGGGAACTTCTTTCACATTGATGCACAGAAATCAGGTAGGACTCCATTAATCTGTCCTTTTTGCTCTTGTTCCTTGATTGCTGTGAAAGGCGCTAAAAAATCAGCACACTTTCGTCATGATGGCGAAACGTGTCATGAGTCGCTCAATGAAATCCCTCAGATACCGGCTTGGCATCACTTTCACCTCAATTATCCATTGAAGGTTGTTGAAACATTGAAGCAAGGTTATGACGCGGAAAGTAAATCACCGAACGTCTTCAAGTTAAATGCCTCTCACCTGCCGCACTCGCTTCATCATGAACTGTTAGAACATGATGTTTGGAACGATAACGTAATATTTACCGAGACTGCAAAAGTCATACTCGGTAGTTTAACAATGGAAAAATTCAGTAAGTGGATGCGCGACCATTTACAGCAACGTATACAGGACTTACGTAATGCTATCGAGCAAGGTCAACAACATCGTGCTTGGTTAGAGATTGAATCGCATCGTCAACAATCGATACTCACCGCATCACTGTATTTATTTGAATATCAATTGGGGGATGGTTCAATCATTCATAAGGTAGGTCGGACATCGAGACAACCAGAGCAGCGCCTTAAAGAAACCGTCCAGGATCTTGAAAAAGCAACAGATCAAAGTGTGGTAAAAAGTAAGATTTTGCGTGTTGTTGCCAATTGTGGCCATGTTGAACAGTATGTCTTTCATCGCTATCGCAACCAAGTAGCGAAGGTGGGTTTGCACACGGAATACCTGGTTCTTGATAAACGAGCATTGAAGAAACTGAAATCGGAATTTACTAGGCTTGCCAACAGTACGGAGCCTTTCAATAAAAACGAAAGGTTCATTGCCACAGGTCGTTGGAAGTATGAAGAAAAACGTTTAATGGCTTCAAAACGTGGTATTGAGCTCACCCAGCGTGAAAATGGTAAGTTTGGTCGCCCGAAAGGCTCAACCTTAAGTCATGATGCGTTTCTAGAAAAACACTCCGATATTTTCGCCTACTTGAAGCTTGGAAAATCGATAAATCAGACGGCAGAAATGACTGGCAAAGGCCGTTCAACCGTGAAGCGTGTAAAGGCAGTTATGAACAAAAAACACGATGAAGTCGCTTTGTAATCACAGACATGACGGCCTTAGCTAGCTTAATTTTGGACAGTTACGAACCAGTGGTTAGTTTTACTCATCCACTACATATCGAAGTACCATAATTAAAGATGTTTAAGCGTT
Organism: Vibrio azureus; assembly: GCF_002849855.1. Classification (NCBI taxonomy): domain Bacteria; kingdom Pseudomonadati; phylum Pseudomonadota; class Gammaproteobacteria; order Vibrionales; family Vibrionaceae; genus Vibrio; species Vibrio azureus. The sequence continues at coordinate 74,360 of NZ_CP018619.1, read as the reverse complement.
CGTTGATAAACCTTAAGCTAGGCCGACTACGAGCATTAAGTCCATCAATAATGCCAACCTCTTTTTTCGAATATTTCGAATGTTGACTTTTTTCGAATATTTCGGATAATGTTATTGTATGCAGATTTGTATACCAAGATACCAGAAACAAAAAACTAGAGAGAAACACGATGAATACAGCTACAAAATTGCCAAGCGCTGAAGACATGGCACTTGCTAAGCTTGGTAGCCAAGAGTTGTCAGCCGTTATAGAAATTAATGGTGAAGCTCAAAGGATTAATGTGGTCGATAAGTCTGGTAATACTCACGGGGTAACTATTCCAGCAAGCGCATTAAATATGATGATCGAGGTGCTTACTCAATTAGGTCAAGGTAACTCTGTTAGCATCACCCCTATTCATGCGGAGCTCACAACACAAGAAGGTGCTGATATGCTAAATATGTCTCGTCCTACTTTTATTAAGCTTCTTGATTCAGGTGATATTCCGTATAGTCGTACAGGCAATCGTAGAAAGGTAGCATATGTTGATCTTATGGAGTACAAGAACCGCCTAGAGGAAAATAGACTAGCTGATCTTGCTGAGTTATCTGCATTAGACCAAGAAATGGATATGGGATATTAATGGCGTCATATACGGTAATTCTAGACGCATGTGTAATGTACCCAGCTCCACTCCGCAGCTACCTAATGTACTTGGCCAATACTGGCCTATTTAGAGCGCGATGGACAGAACAAATACATGATGAATGGACTCGAAATTTACTGAAAAATAGGCCAGGGCTAAATGCAGAACAACTGCAAAAAATTCGACAGTTAATGAACGCGAATGTTCCAGACTGTTTGATTGAAGGATTTGAGCCTTTAATTGATGGCCTTACTTTACCCGATGTTAATGATAGACATGTTGTAGCGGCCGCCATTAAAGGTCAGGCTGAGTCTATCATTACTTTCAACCTAAAAGATTTCCCTCTTAACGAACTCGAGCCTTTAGGTCTATCAGCGATACATCCAGATGAGTTCCTGTGTGATATGTTTGAATTGGACAGTAGCGCATGCGTTAAGGCTGCCCAACAACAAAGAGCTTCATTAAAAAGACCATCAATGAACCAAGATGAGTTCTTAGCTTGCTTGCAAAAACAGAGACTCCCAAGCTTCATCTCATACTTAAAGAGCTTCAAGTTGATGCTTTAGAACTGATTTTTAACCTTTAAATTAGGTCGCTTAATTGCGGCCTTTTTTATACATTCATTCGTGAGAGGGTCAAATGTCGCGTTTCAGTGCGGCACTTTGATGCAATCACAAATCATCCAGAAAATGCACCTGACTACAAAAACAAGCCTTTTGATGTATACAGCGAATCTTAGATAGAATACGGCTTGAAATTTCAACACAGTGCAATTGGGCTTGTTGCAAAAACCTCACAACCCGCCAGACTTTAACTATGATTCATCACTGAGCAACGCGTTATGGCCAAGTCTGAATTCAAATGGCGACATATCACCCCTGAACTTATCTTATGATATGTACGCTGGTATGGCACTACCGCAATGAGCTATGCAAACCTCAGTGATATGTTGGCCGAACGCGGTGTATTCGGGAATCGCTCCACGATTTATCGTTGCTTTATCCACTATGGGCCTATCCTACATAAGAAGTTACGCCGTTATCAATTCACCCGTATTGATTCTTCTTGGCAGCTTGATGAAACTTGCGTCGAGGTGAAAGGCAAATAGCATTATCTCTATCGAGTCATCAATAAACGTGGGGAAACGGTGGATTTCTTCTTCTCTCATCAGCGTAATAAAGAGGCCGCTTACCAATTTCTGAAACCACTGCTTACGTCGCTATAAAGCCTCCTTTCATCCCAACGCATTAAATACTGACAAACATTCGTCTTATGGGAACGCCATTGCTCGTCTCAAGCGTGAAGGCCGCTTACGCCAAGATGTAGAACATCGACAAATGAAATATCTCAACAATGGTATTGAATCTGACCACGCTCCCGTTAAAAAGCTTCTCGAAGCCACCGGTGGCTTCAAAGTGCGAAAGCGGGCTTGGTCAACCATTCAAGGTTTTGAAGGAATACGGATGTTGAATAAAGGCCAGTTTGATTTTTGGTTACGTCGTGATGAGCCGAAGCTGAGAGTGCAGGAGAGATCCGCCTTCCTCAATGAACTCTTCAATATCTTTGGAATTTACATATGAAAAGAGGTGCTTATTTAGGCACCTCAGAAACATATTTAATTTTTGCAACAGGCCCATGTACAGTTCGTAGGTTATCAAAGATTGTCCAATATACTACAAAACTAATATCATATATGCTACAAAACTAATATCATGCTGAGGTATTGGATATGATGTAACGTCCAAGTAAGTGTTTTAAATTTTAGGTAAACGTTTGTCTGACAGCAATCGTTGACAAAGAAATCCGCCAAGCATCGACAGGAACTTACCTAGTCGCCATGTACAGCCTACTCCCCCTAAATGATATACAACGTTCATTAGCTTTATTGGCTCTACACTGTCCGTTGGAAAGATGATGTTAGGGTTGTGGGTTGAGTTTGTTTGGTTTTAGAAAGACTAATTGTTAAGATCGAATAATCATGAAATTACCCGAAACGTTAGTAGATAAGCTATCCCAAGGCAACGTTATCCCACTGGTTGGTGCCGGTGTATCAATGTCCATAAAAAATAAAAAAGGTGAAAGGGTTTTCCCATGCTGGAAGACATTACTAGTAAACGCAGCGAACAAAGCAGCTGAGGAAGGCAATGAAAGCGCCGTAAATGCAATTAACGCGCTAGTTAATATAGACGAATTACATACAGCTGCTCAAATGGCAAGGAAACACCTGCCAGACGCCACATGGTATGAATTTCTTAAAAAACAGTTTAGTCCTGACTTAGATCAACTTGATGAAACGAGTGCAAAATTACAACGTCTCATCTGGGATATAAGTCATAGAATCATTACACTTAACTATGACAAGTGTTTAGAATGGGCTCATCGCTCCCCAGCAAGCGTTACTAGCTTAGACAACTCTTATAAATCAAAATTAAGGGACTTTAAAGCAACTAACTCCACTGAAGATATGGTATGGCATTTGCACGGATTTATTGACATTCCAGAAAATATAGTTTTGACGCCTGAAAGCTACAACCATCTTTATTCTTCCGGAGAAGGTGAAGAAAACGAGGCGGCAATTACTACACTTCGAGATATTTTTTCCACAGAAACAATCCTGTTCATTGGCAGTTCTTTGGGTGACGTTGAGATATTAGAAGAAATGCACAAGCAGAATGACTTGTTTGCCAATAATACAGGTCCCCACTATGCTCTAGTAAAAGAATCCGATAGTTCTACTATAAAAACCAAACTTAAAGCAATAACAAATTCAATTCATATTATCCCTTTTGATGATTTCGGCGAACCTCTTGAAACTTTACTTAACTCTATCGCAAGCAATTCATTAAAAAACAAGCAAAAAAAAGAAGTTAAAGCTGATGAGCAGATCAAACAGATAGAGAGTTCAAAAAAAATTGAAGCGATTGATAAGATATCAGTTCTTATAGCGAACCCTCTTGACTATCAATTCGATTATGATCCATATGTAAAATCTCTTAAAAAGTTCAAGTCAGAACTTTTTATTAAACCTCTAAATGGTGAGACAATTTGGGATGAATCGGATTATATATTCATTTTGTCAAAATTAACAAAAAACGGACTTCAAATTGAAGATGACTCTTGTTGTAGGGACTTCCTAGAACTCAACGACCTATTTTACTCTTTACCTACAAATGCAAAAGGTATATTTATAATTGTCGAATCCATACCTAAAAACATAAGAAAAAATAATTTAGAAGAAATTACAAACCTCCCAATCGTAATTTTTGAAATTGACAATAAAAATAAAGACTCATTGAAGAAATTAGACCAATTATACTATCAAGTTTTCAAAAGAAAAAATCTTGGCTATATAGAAGGATCAATTGTTGTTAACGAAAATAATTTCAAATTTGACATAAAAAGCTCGACAAAAAATAAAGTTACTAGTAGCTCAGAATCAAGACTATACAATATTGACAAATCCACTACTACAAACTTTGTGGGAAGGCATAGTGACCTTTCTGCAATTAGCAGAGAAATTACTAGGATTGAAGATAAAGAATTGGTTCTTGTTATAAAAGGGAGTGGTGGTATAGGAAAAACCACTTTAATTAATAAACTTGCCATCGAACTATCTAAAAGAGATAAGTATAATGGTGGCATACATTTTATTGATTGTGAACCAATAGCAGACTTCAATCTGTTTTATCAAAAGATATCATCAATATTTAATCTTCAAAGTGCACAATATTTGATTGAGCATCTAAATGATTTTTTTGATGAAAAAAAACGACTGATAATCTTAGATAATTTTGAGTCGATATTAAACAATACTGAAACATCCAAAGATATAAAATCAAGGTATTTAACTTTAATTGGTGAGTTAAGTCAGTTTTCTTCTATAGTTATAACGACAAGGGAGTCTTGTGACGAGCCTTGGGAAGAAGAATATACTTTGCGATCACTGGAATCAGATGAAGCTATACAGTTATTCAATAAGATCACAAAAAATAAGTACTCATCACCAGGTGAGCAACTATATATTAAAAATAATATTATTGAAGAACAGCTAGATAGAAACCCACTTGCTATAAAATTAATAGCATCTAACATACCTCCGGGTAAAAGTACCCATGATCTAGAAAAGGATTTACAAGAACTTTTTTCTAGCATTGACTGTTTAGGTTACTTCAATCATAGTACAGATTTGAATATCAATAGAAAAAACTCCCTTCTTGGTTCCGTAGTTTACTCTTATCGAACTCTTAATGACATAGACCAGAAAGCATTAGAGCTCATTTCTTTCTTTCCTGATGGAATCAGTCTTAATTCTCTTAAAAAAATAGCTGAAAGCAAACATGATAGTCACAAGAACAAAAAATTCAAAAGCCTTATTACAGATAATTCAATTAAAACACTTTCTAATAAGTCATTGATAGAAGATTCAAGTAGAAACATAAAACTTCATCCAATAATTAATCGATTTGTTTTAATCAAGGCCAATCAAAATAACACCTATGATACATACTGGCAAAATATAGTAGATTATAATATGTCGTTTATGAAATTATTATATGACCTTAGACTCGATAAGGAAAATATAGGCTTTGATATAGCACTATCGAACATAAACAATTTCTTACTTACTTTAGAAATGGGTCATAAGACTAACTTTGACATTATAGACCCTACTGAGTATTTGGACTTTATCGATTCACTTTCAGCATTTTGTGTTGATTTATGTTTATCTAAATCATTTTCTGATAAACTTTCTATTTTCATTGAAAGTATTGAAAGTGAAGCAATCGCTATTCCTAATTTTTTGCTAGAATCATTCAAGGTACAGCTCTGTTCTAGTCTGTACTTTAGTGGAAGCTTTGATAATGCATTTGAGATGTTACAAAGCTTATTCCCTTATGAAAAAACAATTGCTATAAACCCTGAAGTAAGGCATGAATATATCAATTCAATGGTAGCACACTCCATTTACTCTATGGAAGGATATACTAACTTTGACTTGGAGCATTTAGTTAAAATTCAGCAAGACAGTCCACGTCGATATCCTCCGGTATTATATGAAAAGTGCATATTTCATACAGTGTATTTAAATAATTGCGATAAAAACTTGTCTTACTATGAATCTAATCGATTACTTAACACTATTAATATAGATGATTTGAAATCAACAATTTGTTCTTTACACCCAAATCTACATTTAGAAAAATGCCAACTTAGCTATATTCTTCACTTAGTATGTCCCTTATCAGACTCTGAAATAAAAAAACTTGTAAGTGTAAATCCATTTACAAGTGGGTTAAAATATCTAATGCTTGCTATTAATGAGGAAAGAAGTTCCTTTGATATCTCTAGCGAAACTATACAGAGCCTAAGTAACATAGAAAGTCTATATAAAAAGGCATCAAGTTGCCTTTTTCATATAAAATATTACTACATACACTGCCAATATCATCATTGCAAGTTCTTACTAAAATCTGGCTCATTAGATAAATTTAAAAAAATTAAAGATGAAGCATTAGAGTTATGTAAATGCTATGGCTATCCATTTTGGGTACATGAGTTTGAGAATTTGTTATCGCCAAAGCCATATCAATTCAAAATAAATGAACATTTAAGTGATAGTGATATTGTCAATTTTATTAACCGTAGCATGAAAAACACTCGACGTAATAAAACCACCTCAGCTAAAGTCAGTTAATTATCAAACCCGTTGTAAACCTTCGCCCTGCTGAGGGCGAAGATATACACTAAAGTGCGATAGTACTTTAAGATAGACAGAATATATTTAGTTGGTAAAACGTTCGAACCTAGATTTTTAGATAATTTAGTCTAATTGATATAGAAGCAAAAATTACCGGCCTTGTTGCTTAAATCAATGGAACTAAATCTAGAAGCTACACCCATCAATCGTCGTAGTCTCATGCCTAAACCTTGTTACAAAACAACCAACTGGAAGCAGTATAATAAAGCCTTAATCAACCGCGGCTCTCTGACCTTTTGGATTGATGAGGAAGCGATAGCCGAGTGGAAGCAAAACAAACAAGGCAAGCGTGGTAGACCTCGCCGATTCAGCGACTTAGCCATTACTACCGCTTTGATGGTGAAACGCGTTTTCTCTATGCCATTGAGAGCGCTGCAAAGTTTTCTAGACTCCGTGTTTAAGCTGGCTAACATCCCGCTGGTTTGCCCCCACTACACCTGTATAGGCCGTCGTTCTATGGATGTTGAGGTTTCATTTAAAACTAAAACCAGAGGTGCGATACAACACCTAGCCATTGATGCCACTGGTCTCAAGGTTTATGGCGAAGGTGAATGGAAGGTCAAGAAGCATGGAACTGATGGGAAGCGCAGAGTCTGGCGTAAGCTGCACATCGCAGTAGATACAAACACCCACGAAATAGTCGCCGCAGAGCTGAGCTTATCTAACGTAACCGATGCCGAAGTGCTCCCCAACTTACTCAAGCAGACACGTCGTAAAATCATTGAGATATCAGGTGATGGCGCTTATGACACAAGGAGTTGCCATGATGCCATACGGATCAAGCGAGCGGTTCCGCTTATCCCGCCACGAGAAGGTGCAGCCTTCTGGGAGCAAGGGCACCCTCGCAATTTAGCTGTGGGTTGCCAGAAGCTCTTCGGCTCCAACGAGAAGTGGAAAGAGCGGTATGGTTATCACAAGCGTTCGCTCTCCGAAACAGCCATGTATCGAGTGAAACAGTTATTAGATGGGAAATTAAGCCTAAGAAATTACAACGCCCAGGTTGGTGAAACTTACGCCATGATTAAAGCGCTGAACAAACTTACAGGGCTTGGTATGCCTGAAACTCAGTATTTTGTATAGGAATCAATAAATTGCAGGCAGTTTGGTTCTCTGGCCGAATTACGCAACAAAGCCAATTAAATGAAGTCAGTGATGTGGTAACTTTATTACCGACAACATCAATATAACGTGAGACAATGATTATGGCAGTATTAAACCCGTTTAGTTTACCAAGTGATTACACAATAATTTTCGACGAACCCTATTTGGGAATAAAAAAGTTTGACCAAGATGTGGATGTACCGTTTAAAATAATCAAAAATAATAAAACACTTATTATGCAAAAGGTTAGGCCAATATTATTTGGTCGTCCGAACATACCAGGATATACAGTTTTTCAAATCGAATTACCACTTTCTGCTGCTAAATGGTTAGTAGATACAATTGAAAATAAGCTCTGGAAAAGTGCGGCCCAAGGTGGTTTACCTTCAGGTGTTAATTCTTATAAGGGGCATGTTGAAGGTGAAAAGCTAGCTCTTTACCGTCAAATGCATGTAGAGGATGAAAATCAAAAAGGGTTTCTACTAACCAACTTTAGTCGTAAATCTCCAATGTTTCGCGAAACGAATTACCAAGATTTTCATATTACTGACTGGATGCTAATTGATGGTAAATTGCTTGATTTTTTAAAAACGTTGTAGCCATCCAAGGGGCTTGCTACAAAAATTTAAGATCTATCTGAAGTGCCTAATTGGGGCTTGTTGCAAAAATTGAAGATGTGTCTGAGATGCCTATCTGAGCACCTCTTCTCATGCGTAAATTCCAAAGATATTGAAGAGTTTCTTTGGGGAAAGTGGCTATTTTCTGCCCCCTCAATTCTAGGGAGGGTTACACAGGTATGGAAAAGTGCTAGTACCATGAGCAAAGTGATCTCAACCCAAGTTACAACGTAACATAGGTTATGCTACTTACTCACTTACCTAACCTTAGGTCTTCAATCTTTAAGCTTTGTGAGCTGACGTTTGTATGATTCTTCATGATCCGCTTCAATCGTAATACGAGGAAATAAGGCATCCAGATCCATGCTTTCAAAGTTTTAAGCAAGTACCTGAGGGATAAATAAAGTCATCTTCCGGTACTGCTCAAAACTGCCATCACTATCTTCATATTCATAGTAATAAATCATGCTTTTGTATTTCCTTGGGTCTCATTGCTGACGAATTCGATAGATATAATCACCTTGCGCTTCCATACACCATTTGCCCGGTTGCAACACGATACATTCTGGCGTCTCTTTGATTAGAGTGCTTGGAAGTGCCACTGTTTAATGAATGTAAATGCGAAAGTTATCTGATTTAGTTGTTTAGAATAGACAAGCGTGTACCTCACGCAGCAACGTTCTGGATTTGACTTGATCAACAAACAAGATGTTTGCGATACGTTTCAGAAGCCACTAATACAGATTAAAAGTTGTTTACCCATCCATAAGTCACCAGTAGCAAAATATTCACAGATTAATCATTGAAATCATATGACATTAGGAAAGTAGACTTTAATAACCCTGCCTCAATTATTCGACTGCTCAAATAGTCATCATCCGCATGGATCAAAGGTTGCCGAGTAAGAAATTGCTCAAAGTTCTAACAAAAAACACTCCACTGGAAATAGAATATTCGATTAAAATCACACGCTTAACGTAAAAATTTCAAGGACTGGGTATGAATAATCAGGGCTGGATTCACTATTGGCGTAATTCTCTTGCCGATGCCGACAGCGCGAAAGGTGCATTAAGAAAACAAGATCTGAAGAATTATGTACGAGCGACAACTGACGAGTTCAAAGAAGGTAAGCTTAAACCTGATTCTACATTGCTAGAAGATCTGTTTCGCAATGAACCAGATACCCTAACCGCCGTACAAATTCATCATCGACCGATCACCTATTATCTTCGTAAAGTTCATGGCAAAGATTACAGTGGTAATATGCCTGTTGTACTGACACCGATTGTCTGCTCTTTATGGGTCAATCGTGAAGGACTATTATTTCCTCACACAGCGCCATTAATACCTCGTGATTTGCTTGCACCTCAAGGAGACGACACTTTTACTATCGCTGACGTTTATAAGATCGATGAATTCCTGACAACAAATGAAATTCCAGCGCTGTCTAATGAAAGTATTCCAGCCAAATTCGAACAAGAAGAAGAGTATAAAAACCATCAAAAAGATTGGCACAACTACTATGGACTCACTAAACAATTATTTGCCAATTACTGCGATAGAAATCGAATCGAGCAGTTCTACGAAGACATTGAAAGTCGTGGCTTGGTCAACAAAACCAACGAGTGCTCGGGTGCTTCAAAGCATATTTTAAAATTGTACGATAACCTTAGCAATTCACGCATATCCTTGCCTCTGCTTGATAGCTACGCGGTAAAAACAGTAATCAATCACGATGAATGTATTGATGTATCTCATACGGTGAATTCGCGTTTTGGCCACTCAAATAGTCAATTCCCGCTAGCTAAAGCACAATGCGATGCTTTGGCCCATACCTTAGCTATGCAAGAAGGCGATATTCTTGCGGTAAATGGTCCTCCTGGCACAGGTAAAACAACGTTTGTTCTATCTGTAGTCGCATCACTTTGGATCGAATCTGCGCTAAAAGAGAGTCAGCCGCCGCTAATCATTGCGGCATCGACTAATAATCAAGCAGTAACCAACATCATTGATGCCTTTGGTAAAGACTTCGATGAAGGCGACGACGAACTATCGGGTCGATGGTTACCTGACATTTTTAGCTATGGTGGCTATCTGCCATCAGCGTATGGAGAAATGGAAGCTGCCAAAAGTTACCAAACTAAGCATTTCTATGAAAAAGTCGAGCAGTTGGATTTTGTCGATCAAGCCCAAGCGCATTATTTGGATAGAGCAAAACAGGCGTTTCCACAACAGAATTTTGCTGATGTAACGCAAGTTAAAGCGTATCTCCTTGCTGAATTGCGCCAACATCAAAACCAGTTAGATTGCATCCAATACAATTGGCATAACTACAACCGCCAACTGACTGACATCCATTCTCGGCTGGGGCACAATCCCCAACAAACATTGGCAGATCAACAACAAGCTGTTTCTAATGCGCAAGCATTGAAAGATATCGCTAAAGAACAGTTAATTGCGTGGCGAAACTACCTCGGCAATGAATCTCCATGGCTAACACTGTTTAAGTGGTTACCTCCAATCAAGAATAAACTTGAGTTCCAACGTAGGAGTTTCATGTTTAACCTTATTGAGCACGATGAAGAGCAAATTGAAAACCTGTCATCAGACCAATTTGAGAGCCTGCTCAAACAAATATTTTCTAGTAAAAAAGAAGATTTTAACGAACAAAGAAATCGGTATCAATCTTGGTTAAAGAAGTATCAAGAGTTTGAACAATCACAACTGAATTGGCTTAATTCTATCAATAACTTTACTGAAGACTCTCCAGAACAAACTATTCCACAATTGACCGACATCGATTCGGTTTTAGATATCACGCTCCGTTTTCGCATGTTCCGCTTAGCTGTCCATTACTGGGAAGCATGCTGGCTACTCAGTTGCCGAAATTTGGGTCATGAGCTGAACAAGCAAGCCCGGAAAACAGGTTTGAAAACAGTTCGCCCTCGCTGGCAACGTCGAATGATGCTCACTCCTTGCATTGTATCAACGTTCCATTCTCTGCCTTCTCATATGACTTACAAGACTCACGTTGGGAATAATGAATTTGAAACTGACTATCTGCTTAATGAAATTGACCTTTTGATCGTTGATGAAGCAGGCCAAGTAGCTCCAGAAGTTGCCGCAGCATCGTTCTCACTAGCGAAAAAAGCGTTGGTGATCGGTGATATTTACCAAATCCCGCCGATTAGAAATGTGTGCTCATCAATTGACCGAGGTAATTTAAAACAGCATAAAGTTATCTGCTCTGATGATGAATACACCGTCATTCAAGAGCAAGGCCGAAGTGCAGTGACTGGCAGTGTGATGCATGTAGCGCAACAAGCAAGCCGCTTTCATTGTATGCCAGAAGTTGAGCCCGGAATGTTTTTGCAAGAACATAGACGCTGCTACGATGAATTAATCTCATACTGCAATGACCTTTGCTATCAAGGTATCCTGATCCCCAAGCGAGGACAAGCGACCGAAGATAGCCTCTACTCTCCTTTCAGTCATTTGCACGTCGACGGTATTGCGGAATCATTTAGTGGTAGCCGACGCAATAAGTTAGAAGCAGAAACTATCGCTGCATGGTTACATGCCAATATAGTTGACATAGAGAATTACTACGGCGAGCCACTGGTCAAGTGTGTGGGTATAATTACTCCATTTTCAGCCCAAGTGAACCAGATCAAGACAGCGTGTAGTGAGTTCAATATCAAAGCTGGCAAGGGGGATGACCAACTAACCGTTGGCACTGTTCACTCTCTTCAAGGAGCTGAACGCAAAATCATTATTTTTTCCCAAGTGTATACCAGACACAACGATGGCGGGTTTATCGATATGGATCCGTCAATGCTCAATGTCGCTGTTTCTCGAGCCAAAGATGCATTCTTGGTGTTTGGTGATTTGGATATCATTGAAGCTGCGCCATCATCTTCTCCACGAGGATTTCTCGCCAAGTATCTCTTTTCTGACGAGCGAAATGAGCTGAAGTTTAGTGTTGGTCAACGCCCCGATTTATTACAAATATGCGGCCATCCGAAACTGCTAACCAATGCCGAAGAACACGATGCGTTCCTATCAAAACTACTAAGGGAAGTAAAACGAAAAATAGATATCGTCTCACCTTGGTTGCGATTAGACAAACTGCAATCAACAGGGCAGTTAGAACTACTAAAAACAGCACTGCACAAAGGTGTCCGGATTACCATACACACCGACAGACATTTCAATACCACGGTCGCAAACCACCCGGATACCAATAAAATACAAGCGTTTCGACATTGCTGCGCGGTCTTGGAACAGCTTGGTATCGTTATCAATGTGATAAGTGGTGTCCATAGTAAAAGCATTTTTGCTGATGATCGGTATATGGCGGTGGGGTCATTCAACTGGTTTAGTGCAAGCAGAAGCGGAAAGTACGCCAATATCGAGACATCATTAATCTATGTCGGTGAGTTAGAGAAGGAGAGCAAAACTCAACTCGACTTCTTAAATAGCAGAAGCTGCAACACAAACAAGCAGCCCGTAACGTAGACAAAAGCGTTACTTTTTTGTCCCGAAGTGACTCAAAATCATTTTCAGCATGCCCTCAGACAATTAATTCTTTTAATTAGCAATTACGAAGTGAGTCGCATGCCTTTCACATGAACTTTAATGGGGAGAAATTTGAAGCTAGAGGAGTAAGCGATTTCATGAGCAAAAGAATGACAATGGGGCAAGGACGTGCTTGTCGGGCTTTGTTTCCGTACTCAACCCATCCTGTCTTTTGATATAACTAGGTAACTCGGTAGCTCTCGGGCATACCAAGCTGCGTAAATCGATTTAATACTGATGCCGCCAGCATCATTTCCTGTTGTTGATTGTTAAAGTCTCTACTGTGTAATTTGGGCCCGATGATTGCTTTGTAACGTTGCATCGTATTCTCTGACACATTCCTCCTTAGAGAGACGCTTTGATAGACACGAAAAGTCAGAACAGGAGAGATTCGTATGGCCAATTTCCTTTAGAAGACTATCGATAAAGCCTTGAGTCTGGCGGAGAGGTTGTTTGAACACGAGTCTCAAATAATGGCATGCCATAAGTGTGCTGTCTGGATATTTTGGGGATGAATCAGTGCCATCGTAAGCGCGTTGCTTAGTTTGCCAGTTCTCTATGATGTCGTCAGATAACCAGATCTCAATGCGCCCACGATCACGTAGACTTTGGTTGTATTCGGCATAATTGGTTTGCCGATAGGTAGGCTTTTTGAAGTGATGACGTCTGGAACCGTTGTATTTGTAAGGCATGGTTACTGAGCTAGATACGGAGATAGATGGCAAGGATAAAAGAAGACACGCTCAAATCAAAATTGATGATTTAATGAGCGCGTCAACAAAGCCCCACAACACAACTTAGTGATGAATCATAGCTAAAGTCTGACGGTGCATGGGTCTTTCTACCAACTATTTACAAATAAGAAACGGTATAAACAGCAACACCACTAAATTTCCCTTTTTTAATTTCTCCTGCTCCCACGGAGACCAATCTGGCAAAGTACCTATCATATCCCATCTTTTTAATGGTAAATCCATCACCAATAGGTTCGTTAATTTTTATTTGGCTACCGTCTGATGTGTATAATTCAATTCCAAGTGATTTTATTTCTTTGTTTTCTTCATCAACAACTGTTATATATCTATTATTATTTACAGTATTAGTTTTAAAGTAACCACGTAATTTAACTGATGGGCATTCAGAACTATATGTTATATTTTTAACTTGAATGGTTAATGGCTTAGAAACTTCGCTAAAGCTTACACCGGCACTAATTGTACCAAAATCAACATTGTCACCTTGGACATCTAACTCTACCAAGCACTCAGTGGGTTTTATATTATTAAAACTATCGATGATTGTTCTATAGTTTCTAAATCTCCCATTGTATCCAAACTCGCCATCCACTTGAAAAATATTGATTGAGGATCTGTACCCAGAGAAGTCTCCAGGGCCCGTTACGATGATCGGTTGATAAGTGAACGTTTTCGTCTTTATAGTGCTTTTCTCACAGTAGTCATAGCTAACAGAATGGCTACACCCCTCTACTTCAAAACCAGGAATAGGTACTTTTTCACCATAATAATCCCTGCCTTTGAATCGAAACCCAACTTTTATACCGGGTATATGGGTGATGCTTGGATTGCCTGTCATACCGGGCCAAAAATGAACTTGTTCCCTATGGTTCATTAAACCAGGGTAATTATTCGCATCTTTGTAACAACTAATGGTCACCGTTTTAGAAGGCCCTCGCCATACAACCTGACCATCAGAGGCACCATTTGGAACTGAGGCAGAAGGGTCTATCTGAAATACTGTAATACCACCATGGCCATTTTCGCTACCAAATCTGCCACCACTCTGTTCATCATAGCAGGCCAGTGCCCAGACAGTTGAACTCCAGGTGACACCAAATGACAACATATAAAAAAGAAATAATATTTTTTTCATTTTACTCTCTAGTGTTATGTAGAATAATATTTTAGAAATTAAAAAGGTCAAATAAATGAAATTTTATTTAAAGTTAATTGGATTTAAAGATAGTGATAGTAATGTTATTTCAAATTGATGGAATTAAATTATTAAAGATTGACACCTTTAATTAACACAGCTAACAGTAACATACTTATAAGTGATAATCACTTTAAATGTCATGATAAAACCTTAAGGTATATGTCGTTCTCTTTTTTTATTAGATGAAAATTCAAATGAAAACATATTCATTGACTCTGTATAAATTATACAATTACAATTTAAAGCTCTCTTACACCTGAATAAAAACCTTATAAAGCGAGTAAAATTTGAATAAGCATGTAATAATTTCATCATTTTTAATGACTATATTTTCAGATATGTCGTTAGCATCTAATGTTTCAGTAAAGTGTACAGATACGCAGGTTGGTACCAAAATAATAAAGGGTTCTGACACCTATTTAGTCGTGGACAATGAACTTATTCGGGATAAAGATATAAGGGAACAACTTAAAAATGGTCAAATTCGACTCTGTACGACTCAAGTTACAGATATGAGCTTTCTTTTTGTTTCAGAGAAGAATTTTAATGCAGATATCGCCGATTGGGATACATCTAACGTTACTAATATGTCTGCAATGTTCCTAAAGGCAGCTGACTTTAATCAGGATATTAGTCAATGGGATACAGCAAGTGTCACAAGTATGGGCTTTATGTTTTGGCATACAAATTCATTCAACCAAGATCTTGGCAAATGGAATACCGCTAATGTAAAAGACTTTCAGCACATGTTTACTGGCTCTTCATTTAACCGGGACTTATCAAGTTGGGATACTTCTGGTGCAGAAAATATGAGTGGGATGTTTGAAAGGTCTCAATTTAATTCTGATATTGCTAGTTGGGATACATCAAATGTTAAAGATATGAGAGCTATGTTTTCTGAAGCGACTCGGTTTAACCAAGATATCAGCCAGTGGGATACATCAAATGTCACTGACATGGGCTATATGTTTGATGCTGCAATAGTATTTAATCAAAATATAGGAAGTTGGAATACAGCTAATGTTCAAAGTATGGAGCATATGTTTCAGTCTGCTAAATCTTTTAATCAAAATCTCGGTGATTGGGATGTAGGCAGCGTAACCGATTTTAGCTATATGTTTTATAATGCATCATTGTTTAACGGTCTCCTGTCCAACTGGGATACATCAAAAGTCGCTAATATGGAATATATGTTCCATCTTGCGACAATATTTGATCAGGATATTAGCGAATGGAATACTGGAAATGTAAATAATATGAGAGCTATGTTTGCTGATGCTATAAGCTTTGATCAAGATATTTCTCAATGGGACACATCACAAGTTAAAAATATGCATACAATGTTTGCCGGTTCCTCAAGGTTTAATCAAGATATAGGTATGTGGAATACTTCAAATGTTGATGATATGGGTGCGATGTTCGCTGGAGCTGTCAGTTTTAGCCAAGACTTGAGTAAGTGGAATGTTGAAAATATAAGGGATAAATACTCATATTATGATTTTGGTGAACAAAGTGCTCTATTGATCAATCAGATGCCATACTTCCAAAAAAATTAGCAATTTGTATATTTAAGGGTATTCCTGAGGTGCTCATCTGAGTACCTCACCTATTCGTTCAGGACGGCAGAACCCACCTATGACCTCATTTTCAGCCATTATGATGTAACCCAAATATCAAATTAACCCTCGCCCGATTAGGCCGGTGAGTACTCACTTGACAATCCTCTCTAAACTCAATTAACCTCGGGCCGTTTTCGTTGAACACTTACGTACAGTGTTAAGCACACGGGTTTAACCACCCTTAAATGGCTTTCTGAAACGTGTCGCGATTTCCTCTGCTTGGCAAGAGAGAAATTGGAAAGCATTCTTTAACTGCCCTTAGCGCAAGCTTTGGCGCTATCTACTTACTACCACCCTCGCGGAAAATATGATTTTCCAGAGGGGAATTATCGTTTTTCCGTGCAGCATCTATACGGAGAAATGCCATGACTTCTAAACGTAAAGTTCGTTCCAGCGTATCAGCTGATATTAAATCAGAGGTTGTCTGGCTGAACTCAACCGATCTTGCCTCTACCATCAGAATCGTGAAGATTCATGAAATACTTGTTAATGATTGCGGTTACACAGATTCATTGATACTTGAAGGAGGTAAATTAGGTCAAGGGATCAGTCTTTCTGTTTGTGATCAGCATACTACGATAAAAGAACTGCGAGACTCATATCGATTCGCAAAAAAAACTGAACGAAAAACGGCGACGACATATAAACACGAGTCATATGCGAGAGAGCTGTTACAAGAGGTTTACCCTGATATTCAGCTACCACCTATAAAGTAACACTCACCCATTCGGGCAATACATTGCCTGTTGGGGGAAGGTATTGCCTTTTATTATTAAAAAAGGAAATACCTATGTGCAAAGAACTTTTCGATAACGGAAATGGTTATTTAGTGGAAGCTGGCATCTTTGTTCGAGATAACGTACTCGATGCAGACGGTGACCGTAATGATACTGAATGCCCTGACTGCGGTCATCTAGCATTCGAATGCGTTTTCGATGAATGTTTAGGGGGGAGCATAAATCAGGTGTCTTCACTTGATTGCACTCACTGCGGATTTCATCAATGCTCTCAAGAAGTTTGCCATACATGTGAAGAGAATTTGGAAGCTTCAATTCAAGCATCCGCGGATGCTTTGGATAGAGATATGGAGGACGGCGGCAAGCTGAGTTTTATCGCTGAATGCATCGATGAACAAATGTCTGAGGGTAGGCCAGTTTCTGGATGCACTATAACGTTGTTTAAGCTGATCATGACGAACAACCCTGGTGCACGCGCTTTTTGTTATCTGGATGATCAAGATAATGATGGCATGTACCGTAGCTGTAGCGTGAAAGAAGCCATAAACATATTCAAAATGCATTTGTTAAACTTAAAATTCAATCGAAATCTTGAATTGAAGATAGCTCAAGCTAAGAAAGCCCCTTAAAGGCTTAACTGAAAATAAAAATCTTTGTAAGTAAGGCGTTTTTTGGCCTTGCTTATCGAAGATTTGAGTAAGCGTAGCGCGCTAGCTCGTTTTCTTAACAAACTTAAACCCTATGGGGCCATCAAAGCCCCTAGGGCATTGCTGGCCTTTTTTTTTAAACGGAGGCCGATATGGCAATGGTAAAACCTAACATGAATTTAGTGATTAAATCTGAAGCTGAATACAAAAAAGTTATGCATGAACTGTACGAATTGACTTCACATCCGCTTTACTACGAGTGTCGACAAAGCGATCAATATGTCGAAGAAATGACGGATGCGTTGGAAAAATGGGAAAAAGATAACGGACTTTAACCACTCTTCAATTGTCCTTGATTAACTCAAATGGACCACTTGCCCTTACGGGCAGTGGTCATTCTAACTTTGGTGATATGTGACGCTTTTAGGAAGCCCGTTCATCAATAAATCATCTACTAGAACGCGTTCTGGTACACACAACGTCGGTACTTGTGCTGACAAGCAGAAATCAGCTTTATTGATTAATTCGTGGGAAACCACGTCGCCGAGAGGCGTTAACTTAAGAAATATCGAAAGCCTGGTTATCAGGCTTCTCTTTTTAAAAGCGACTAGTTTGGTTGTGAGCCTATATACCGCTCAGTAATGTCTTCTCTAAAGTGGCCTAGTTCTTGGCTAACGATAAGTTTCGCGTCCTGGTATGGGACACCTAGCATTTCCTCATCAATTCGACGCTGCGCATAGCTAAAGCGCAGTCCGTGGGCACCAAGTGACCAACCTAAAACTTGCCTTGAAGCTTTCGAAAAAGCGCTAGAAAATTGCAGTCCACCGAGAACGTCATAATGGATCTTAAAAGGCAGTTTACGATCATGGATTAATTCTGGCTTTTCAAAGCGCAAGGTTTCTAATACCCCTGCCAGATCCTTTTCTATCATCACTTCACGTCTTAGCCCATTTTTGCCTGTCACAATGTAAATAAGACCAGGCTCTCTACCTTTGAAACGATCTTCTATCCAATCTCTTCGAGTGGAGGGACTTGCCTCATCTCTTCGCTGTAATGTCAGTATCTCTTCTGCCCTCAGGCCCGCGTTGTATGCCAGTAGTAATGACAGCTTTCCTTGCGGAGTTAGGCGCTCATAGATTAAAGAAAGTTGCTCAGCAGTGTAGGCCCGGTTCTGCTCTTTTAGGCTTCGTTCATGCTTGGGTAATGCCTCAACCCTCATCAATCTTTTACCGACTTCCTTTACGTACACGACGCGCTCTAGTGCCACTCTTATGGTCGATAAATATTTCTGACTTAGCCCTTTATCGCGGCATCGTTCTAGATATTCTTGCGCCATTTCAGGAGTAATAAACTTGAGCTTTTTTACACCCATATCATAAGCCGCTTTACTGACGATCCTTATTTGCTCTGCGTAGGTTCTTCGGCCGTGAATAAGTCGGCTTCCTTTTGATTTGATTTTTCCTAAACCAAAGTAGTGATGCTTAAAAAACCGTTCGGATTGGTCGTTTAATTTCTTTCTGGTCTTATCTTTCTTTGCCATTAAAATCCTATTCTCTTTCAATGCCTTGCCAGTGATTAATGCGATTTAAAATGGCTATCTTTGACACACTTATGGATTTATTGTTTTTTAGCCATAGTTGGATGACTGCTAAGCTACATGATTTTTCATAACGTAACGTTAAGATATCGTACCTAAATGGATCTAATTTTGATGTGTAGCGCCGTTTACGTTTTTTAACCTCAACATTACCTCTTGTCTTTAGGATCTTGTTCTTTATATGAATTAATGCCTCATCCTTTAATCTATTCATCCAACCATTTCTCCATTCGATATTGAATATTTCTAGGCGTAACCTTCAACTGCTTTTCTGTAGCAAGATATTCTGCAATGTTTCGATAGCTCATGCCGCATAACTTTAAGATCATTACCTCTTTTTTAAATGGATCAAGTTTTGACGGCTTATTTCTATAGATTCTAAAATCATCATTATCGGTTATTTCATGATTTTTCATTATATCCATGACCTGCCTCATTCTTTATTACAATGAGAAAAATATCTGTTAACCGTTAATTTGTGGGGTTTTGCCTCAGTAGGATAACAGAAGCCCCGTGCCATGCAACCTAGCGTCCCCTCAAGGTGTAAGCAAAGCGCGACACCCTGAGGGGGCGCTAGGGCTACAGAGGGCTTATGGACAAATTACTTATGAGGCAATGAAATAAAAAGTGAGGCAAATGGAAATAACCGAAGAAGCACGATTCCCCTAATATTAGAGGAGCTTAGCGACGGCTTTACTACTGAGACATATTATAAAATTATGAGGCATTGTAAATACAGTGCAGTGATAATATGAGGCAGAATAATACAAGTCATTGAGATGGGTGGGAAATAATCAAATCCTGTCCACTCTGAATTTTATAAATTTAAAGTAGGTTTGTTTTTGGGATAAAAACGCCCTAGTTTAACACAAAATAAAATATAAGTACTCGTTAGAAATAATTATTTTTAACAAGTATTTTTAATTTTTACTTTGTTAAGTTTTTCTTTCTTTTAACTGGAAAGGATAAAAACAATGGCAAAAGGTTTATTTCTATTTGATGGCAATATTGGTGTTACCCCTGAATTACGTTGGCAACCAGGTAATGAACGCTCAAATGGCGAATCACGTCCCTTGCTTAAGTTTAATGTCAAATATGACCGATTAGTGAAAATGCAGAATGAAGAGAATTCTTACGAAGATAAAGGCGGTTTTTGGGTAGACGTTAGTTACTGGGGAAAAGATGCAGAAGAGCTCAGTAAGCTATTACAAAAAGGCATGCGAGTAAAAATATCGGGTGAATTAAGAATGGACAGTTGGGAGGATAAAAATACAGGTGAACTCGTCAATGGCATGGCGGTTACTGCATCCGAGATATCTATTTGTCCTCGCCGTATCGAATCAATTTCAATGAAAGTTCGTCAACTATCAGCGGAAAAATAAGGAGGTAAACAATGCACGGGGTCAATCTTTCTAATGCCATTAAAGCCCTTCGATTTAGAGCAAAGTCACGTCGTTTGGGTGATAAGAATCAGCTCGTTCAAGCCGAGCTAGAAGTAAAAGCACAAGCTCCTTATGCCGCTCAAGTTCAGCAAGCCTTAATCAATAATTCAGAACGAATGACGCTGAGCAAAGTAACGCCTGGCTGGGTTAAATCTCAACTCAAAAAAAAGAAACAAATCGGTTATCAACTTTTAAATCCTCTGGAAACAGAGTCATCTCTGCTTATACAAAACCTTTCGCGAGAAACCAGTCATCCGATTGAGCCCGCAATGTATGTTCAGCTCAAGTCGGAAGAAATATTTGGTGTACGTCTTAGTGCAAAGAGGCTCGGTCAAATTCTGGTGCAATTATATGGCTATAAGGTCATTGAAACAGCAGAAACGGTTGAGCAAGTCGATGTACGTGAAGCTCGCGAGCATGTCGAAGTAAAAGATGTTAGCGAGAATTCGAGCTTAGATCGCGACGGCCTAATCAAAGCTATTCGACAATCCATCCCTCACGACGTGATAACGCTTGACGAACGACTGCAGAAGAAGGTGAGCTAATGAAAGTCTTTCTTTGCGAAAAACCGTCACAAGGCCGTGATATAGCCAAAGTGTTAGGCTGCAACCAAAAGCTAGACGGTGCGCTGCAAGGTAATGGTGCCATTGTGACTTGGGGTGTTGGTCATTTATTCGCCCAAGCCGATCCTGAACACTATGATGAGGCGTATCAAACGTGGTCACTTGACCTCTTGCCGATTATTCCTGCTCCGTGGAAAAGCGTTGTTCCAGCGGATAAGAAAAAACAATTAGCCGCTGTTCAACGTTGTTTGGCCAAAGCGACGGAGGTGGTCATTGCGACTGACCCTGATCGAGAAGGCGAGGTCATCGCTCGTGATATTTTGGAACATCACAACTACACGGGGCCGGTTTCAAGACTTTGGTTAAGCTCTTTGGATGAGGCAAGCATCAAAAAAGGCTTGGCCACATTGAAGCCCGGCCACGAGACCAAGCCGCTTCACCAATCTGGCCGAGCTAGATCTCGTGCAGACTGGCTCATTGGCATGAACTTTACCCGTTTGTGTACTGTGATTGGGCGAGAAGCCGGTTATACAAACGTCCTCTCGGTCGGTCGTGTTCAGACTCCAACTTTAAGAATTGTCGTTGAGCGCGACGAGGCCATCGCACATTTTGTCCCTGTTCCTTTTTACGATGTTTTTGTTGATGCCGGCTTTCGGGCCAAATGGCAGGTGCCAGAATCTCTGGCTGATGAGGCAAATCGCTGCCTGTCTTCTGCAGCAGCTCAGAATGTCGTGAATCAGTGTCAAGGTCAAACCGCACAAGTGACGGACTTTGAGACGAAACGTCGCAAAGTTTCGCACCCTAAATTGTTCCATCTTGGCTCTCTACAAAAGGAGATGTCAGCAAAACACGGTCACACTGCTCAGCAAGTGTTGGATGCGGCGCAAGCCTTGTACGAGAAGCACAAGTTGACAACCTACCCTCGTACCGATTGCGATTATTTGCCACTGTCTCAATTGGCTGAAGCCCCTTTAGTTTTGCAAGCTCTTGGTGACCTTGATGCATACCATTCTCATTGTCAGCAAGCCAACCCTCAAATTAAAAGCGGTTGTTGGAACGATAAGAAGGTCGAGCAAAGTGCTCACCATGCGATCATCCCTACATTCAAAAAGCCTTCACTTGAAGGGCTCAGTGAACGAGAAAAACACGTCTATCAGGCTATTGTCGAGCGATATCTCGCGCAGTTCTTTGAGTCTGCAGAGGATGACATCACAACCATTAATATTCGTTGTGGCGAACATGCTTTTAAGGCCTCTGGAAAGATTGAACGCGTTGCCGGCTGGCGAGTGGTTTTAGGTAAAGAGGCCGAAGCTCAAGATGAAGAAGGTACTCAAACTTTGCCCGCTTTATCGAACGGTGAATCTGTCACGATATCGTCTGCAAAAGTACTCAACAAGAAGACTAGTCCACCGTCTGCCTTCAGCGAAGGTACATTACTGGATGCGATGGCCAACATTGCTCGCAGTGACACGATTCCAGCCCAATTTAAGAACATTCTGAAGGAAACTGCAGGGCTCGGAACACAAGCAACCCGTGCCGGTGTTTTGGAGACGTTGAAGAAACGTGGTTATGTCGTGAACAAAGGTAAGAAATTGATCAGTACGGATACGGGCCGAGCATTGATCCATGCTTTACCTAACGAACTGTCCAGTCCAGCCATGACCGCGATTTGGGAGCAAGCGTTAGAGAGCATTGAGCAAGGGGCGATGCCTTTTGACGACTTCATGGCGAATCAAGAGGGGTTTGTTAGGGCGCTGGTCAGTAAAGTAAAAAATGGCGAAGTAACACTTGAGCTCCCAAAAGTTATCCAACCTATTGAACCCTGCCCTTTATGCAAAGGCAATATGAAGTTAATTCAGGGTAAGCACTCAATTTGGGTATGCCAAGCAAAAGATAAATGTGGGTTAATTCTAGACAGTGTAAGAAGCAAACCCGCTAAAAACGCCCCTTGTTCATGTAAGCAAGGGGTCCAAGTCCGTAAAGCTGGAAAAAATAAAGGCAGTTGGTACTGGAGTTGTTCAGCCTGGAAGCAAGGGTGTCAAATCCGACACTTTGATGACAAAGGTAAAATTGGCAACTTGACTGCTCCTCTCCCTAAAGGAAGAGGATTCTTAGTTCGACACGCTTTCACTAGGCTGAGTGTTTCCACTCAACCCCCGATCCAGTCGCTCCCTAAGCTAACCCCGCAAGCCCTGCGGTTTTTATGTTCTTAGCTGCGTTTATGTCTCTATCGTGGTGTGTTTCGCAAGACGGACACACCCAATCACGGACATTCAACGGCATTGCTTCATTCACGAACCCACAACAGCTACAACGTTTAGAGCTAGGGAAGAATCTATCAATCTTGGCGATAGTTCGATTAGCCCATTCAGTCTTGTATTCAAGTTGGCGTACAAACTCACCCCAACTCACATCGGCTATGTGTTTAGCTAGTTTTGGATTACGGAGCATATTCTTCACTTGAAGCGATTCAACACAAACAACTTGGTTTTCGTTAATGAGTTTGCGAGACAACTTGTGTAAGTTATCTAATCGACTATCGGCAATTTTTGCATGTAGACGGGCTACTTTGTGTCGCATCTTGTCACGATTCTTACTGCCGCGTTGTTTCTTTGACAGTTGACGTTGAAGATAAGCGAGTTTCTTTTCGTAGCGTTTGAAGTGGCGAGGATTATCGACTTTCTCACCGCTATCCGTGATGAATAGGTGGTTTAGACCTACATCAATACCAACCATGTTAGGCGTTACTGGTAGTGCTGTAGGCTCAAATTCGCAAAGCATGGATACAAAGTATCGACCTGCTTTATCTTTTGAAATCGTGATTGAGCTTGGTTCACTTGGAAGCTCACGACTCCATTTGATGTTAAGAGGTTGCTTTGATTTGGCAATGAATAGTAGACCGTCTTTGTATTTGAAAGCGGCTTTAGTTAGGCGTATTGATTGCTTATCGTGCTTCGATTTGAAGCGAGGATACTTAGCACGATGATCCCAAAAGTTTTTAAATGCTTCTTGCTGATCTCTTAGTGCTTGTTGAAAGACAACGCTTGATACCTCTTTTAGCCATTCAAATTCAGCTTTCAAATGTACTAGGCGTTTCTCAAGAAAAGAGTGGGAAATAGATTCACCGCGCTCATAGTATGCGTCAGTGCGATACTTTAGCGAGTTGTTCCAGACAAAACGACAACAACCAAACGACTTTGCCAGTAGTTCGGCTTGCTGATTATCTGGATAGAATCTATAACGGTATGCTCTTTTCATTTTTACAGCATCCTACAATTTCTGTAAGCAATCAACTATTCTTTTGCTACTTCGTAGCAATGCCTTACATCCCCGACCTAAAGGACGGGGCTTTACGGCTTATTGGTAATTGGGGAATAAGACAATGGAAATTGAAGAACAATCGCTGGGTAGCCGTGGGGAGTCATCTATGAATGTCATCCATGTTAATGATATTCCAAGCGAAGTGTTTCCAGAGTGTCCAGTCTGCAAACAGCCGATTTATATAAATCCGGTGATCATCAGCGAGCCGGATTTTGGCATGTTGTGTTTGGCTCACCGTCGATGCATTCATCGAGAGAGTGAAACAACCTGTGAAACATTTGGAGATACATCGTTACCAAAAAATGCTTTACAAGTGATTTTCGACTGCTATCCTCAGGATGTTTAACGTTGTGTACTGACGTAAAGTACAAAGCACACGGGTTTAACCGCCCTTAAATGGCTTTCTGAAACGTGTCGCGATTTCCTCTGCTTAGCAAGAGAGAAATTGGAAAGCATTCTTATACTGCCCTTAGCTTAAGCTTTGGCGCTCATACTTTGTTCTACCCACACGGGAAAATTATTTCCCAGTGGGACAGTAATTTTTCTCGTGCAGCCTGTCATGGAGAAAAATTATGTCGAACAACTCAAACGCTTACTTTGATCTACATACAACTGGTTTCGGTTATCTTAACCGCGTTCGTAAAGTAGTACCAAAGAGAGGCAACCCGTTTTACGCCGTCACCATTGCCTGTTTACGAGGTGATGATAACGAAAAAACGTACATAGACTGTAAAGTTGTTGGCAAAGAAGCGATGGCTCTTTTCGAACAACATCAGCTAGATAAAATCAAGTTCGGTCAAGGTCAAAGCACGGGCTCATTGAGCTTTGTGATTGGCGACTTGTACTTAGATACTTTTACTTACCCGAGCAACCATGCTTCGAAACCGGGTCAGACAGGTGCAGCCCTCAAAGGTCGCCTTCTGCGAGTAAAGTACCTCAAAGTGAACCAACAGGTTCTATTCCAATCAAGCAATTGTGAACAACAAGCGGCTTGATACTTAACTACCCCATCATACTTTGTATGTTGGGGTTTTCTTTTTTGACCTTTATTGAAGTATTGACGCGGCCATTCACAAGCTGGCCAGAGCAACACTTCAAATAAATAGTTTTAACCCACCGGGGATTCGATCCCCTGGGTGTCGTCTCTCCTTTTTTCATTGGAGAGAATGATGAAAAACTTAGTGACTTTTTCCGTTGCGAAAGGCAGTGACATTACCCCACCTGAACTCGCGAGAGCAGGCATAAAAATGCTGGATCATCGCTTTTATCCTAATGATATTGAGCTAGTAAAAAATCTGCTTACAGATTATATCGTTTGGGATGAATCAACTGATACTCGTTCTATTTTTCGCTTTGAACGAGCACCTTACTAATTGACCTTCACCCTCAAAGATTGACTTCTTTGAGGGCGATTCCTTCTCGATAGATAGCTTAAACGCTCAATCAATAATGAAGCTCTACACTACTCAGTGAAAACTTTACAAGTTTACATTATAATTCTACTATTAAATAACTTTTAAAAATCTTTAATAAGGCGTTTTAAATGAGCATGACACATACAATACTCACTGATATCAGTGCTGGTATTACACAATTAAAAGCTGACCCAATGGGTGTAATTGAAGAAGCGAATGGTGCTCCGGTAGCTATCCTGAATCGCAATAAGCCAGCCTTTTACGCGATACCTTGTGCTCTTTTCGAGAGTATGATGGAAGAACTGGAGAATAATCAACTAATGATGATGGCTGAAGATGCTCTCAATCGCGATGACTTCGTAGAGGTAGATATCGATGACTTATAAGCTCAAGTTTGACAGAAAAGCTAAAAAGGCTTTTGACAAACTAGGCGAACCGGTTAAATCACAATTCAAGGCCAAGCTGAGGGAAGTATTAACTAATCCCCACATAGTGGGCTCAGCCCTAAGAGGAAGGCTATCGGGTTGTTACAAATTAAAGCTAAAAAGTTCAGGATATAGACTTGTGTATAAGGTTGAAGATGGAGAATTAACGATCTTAGTACTTGCTATTGGAAAGCGTGAAAGAAATGAAGCCTATTTAAAGGCTGAACAATCAATAGCAAGAAACTAGCTCCTCCTTGGTAAAGAGGCCGAGTTTTACATTTAATACAAACACTTAACCCTCTTAACGTTGTTTTCTGTTCCATTGGTGCTCAAACCCCATAGTCTGAGATATCAGTGTGTTGGAAATTCAATGGCTGTGCCAGTGATGGCATTTATTGGTAAAGCTATCGCTCAAATCAGAATGGACAACTAAATGAAAATAACTGCATAGGATAGCATAACTAAAATAATAAATACTCGTTAGAAATAATTATTTTTAACGAGTATTTTTTTTCCCTGCTTTGATAGCTTTTCGTCCTGTTTTTAATTGTCAGGAGAGACGTTATGCAAACGCGCTGGCTTATGTTGACAGCAGGTATGTTAGTGGGATGCCAAACCACTTCAGCACCTATCGTCACAACGCCAACACTTAATATTAGAACGGCCCCCGAATTAGCTTCTACGCCAGCTGTCCACACATCTCGTTATGTGACTGAACGTGCGGCCGGAGCTGAAATGGTCGATATCCTAGGCATCCCTCTAGAGGCTCGTTTACCTGTTGTCGGTCAGATGACGGTAGAAGAAGGGATGGCGTTTTTGCTCAATGGTAGTGGCGTGTCATTGCGTCCTCCCAGCACTTACGCGCAAACACAGTTATATGCTCAGCCCTTGCCTATGAGTCACTCTGATCTAGGGAAGCTTCCCCTTCGTAGTGCGCTTCAAGTCATGGCTGGCCAAGCCTTTATGCTCGAAGAAGACGTGGTTCGTCGTGAAGTAGGGTTTCGTCTAAAACCCGGCTATGTACCGCCTAAACCGCGACTTCATGACAATGAGCCGCGTGTGAAAGGCTGGTCTGAATCCGCGCACTTATCCGATATCGCGATGACCCCAGCTTTAAAACAGAGCCTCAAAGCCAATAAAGCTTCGTTGACAGATAACGATGCGCTATTTGTTGGTGAATCCACTTCGCGTTCGACACCGGCTAAACAAAAGATGTCCACGTATCGAGTTAAAAAAGGTGAGACCTATCGTAAGGCTCTGACCCGCTGGGCTCATAAAGAAGGAAACCGTCATCTTGCCTTTGCACAAGATGCCGCGTTCTTAAAAGCGCTTGAATCCATTTCAACAACAGGGTTTGAAAAAACAGGGACACTCTCCATGGCGGTCGCGGCATTAACCGCTTCGGTGCCTCGTTTATCTTCTATGCGTCTGCACCCCAACCCAAGACTTGATCTCGTTGCTTTTCACCCTTGGGAAGGTGACAGTGTCACGACAATCATGATTCAAGGAAACACTTTAAAACAAGCGGTCAAAGATACCGTGAAACATTATGACTGGCATTGGGACGAGGCGGCATCTTGGCCAGTCAATGACTACCCCTTTTCTGCGTTTCCTTTAGTCACACGCCAAGGCGACATCAGCAGTGCCATGGCCACGATCCTTGGTCCTTACCCGCTTAAAGCTCAGCGCTTAGATGCGACAAAAACGATCTACGTTCAGGAGTCCAACCCCTTATGATTTTTATCTCATCTCGTTACACCAAAACGGTGTGTGCCGCCATAATTGCGTCTCTCTTGCTTGGCTGTGAAGCCACTGGCATGAATGAATATGACAAACGAAACCGTGAATCAGAGATTGTAAAAAGCAATATAGAGCAACATCGTGACAATTTTACCGAATTCAAAGTGGAGCGAATTGAGCAACCTCCGGTTCGATTGAAGCCCATTGAGCAAAGTACTGATACGTCATTTCTTACTAAGAAATTGAATTACAGCACCCCTGCGACGGGCCTCCCTCTCAGTTTAATCTTGGATGATATCCTGCCATCAGATTATGAAGTGCGCTTTGGTGCGGGTATTCAACCCAACCAAAAAGTCACCATTAATGCACACCAAGGCAGTTTGGCGAGCTTACTCAATTTATTAGAAAACCAACTTAAAATTGGTTTCACCCCTTCAGAGCGCACACTAAAGGTCGAGCAATTTGTCTCTCGAACCTTTGAGCTAGAACTTCCACCTGGTCGAATCAATGACCAAATTGGGGGCGCGAGTAAAGAAGAAGGTGACGGTAAAGCCGGCAGTACTTCGGTAGACGGTCAATATGTCACGACTTCAAGCAGTGATGTCGATGTATTTAGTGAAGTCGCCATCGGTGTTCAGGCTCTACTTCAACTTAACCCTGACGCATCAGGCGGTGAAGCAAGCCCTGACTCTCTTGTTGGCTCTGTTGAGCCGATCCCTGCTCTTTCGCGAATTGTGGTACGAACGTCACCTGCTCGCATGCAAGAAGTCGTTAATTTTGTTGAACAAGCCAAACAGTCGTTGACCAAACAAGTTGCTTTAGAAGTGCAAGTGCTGGAGTTTCGCTCAAGCCTTGGTCATGAGCGCGGCATTGATTGGAACCTATTGCGTGATATTGGATCGGGTTATGGTCTGAGCTTTTTTGTGCCAGGCACCAGTCTTGTTGCAAGTTCGGCCAGCCCTGGTTTTGCCTTCAATGGTGGAGGTAAATGGTCTGGTTCTACCGCGCTCATCAAGGCGCTCAATGAGCAAGGCCAAGTCTCGACGCAGACCCCCATTACGATCCTGGTTCAAAATCATCAGACCAACCACATTACCCAGCAACGTACGCTTGAGTTTTTAGAAAACATTAAAACGAATACTGAGGAAGGGGTGGTCAGCACCGATACCGAACGTGGCAAACGCAACGAAGGGGTCGATTTTATCGTTGTTCCAAACATACAACGTGATCATGTCTACTTAAGAACCTCTGGGATGCTGACTAAAATCGAAAAGATCACACCACAAGTGGTTGGCGGTGAAACGTTGATGTTCCCGTTGACACGTCAAGCGAAAATCAACTTTGCGAATAAACTGAAATACGGTCAAACCATCGTGATTGCCTCAGTGTCTCAGTTCGTCACGACAACCGAAAGCAATACCTTTTTAGGTGTCCCATTGCTCGGCTCGAACACCGCAGAGAAACAACGTATTGATACGCTTGTCCTCCTCACGCCAAGGAGGGCTGACGGATGATAGGCCTCCTTTCTTTGCCTCACCATGGCAAAGTCAGTCAAACCATCAAGACATTAAAAAAACGCGCTCCGGCCCCTTATCACTACGTCAGTGTGCGTGGTGATTGGGTATGCGTATATGCCAGTCAGACTGCTCAGCCCGTACGAAGTGAGTGGTGGTTGGATGGGCTTATTGAAGCGGGTCATTTGAAAGAAAATGAACCGGAAGATGTGGCAGTTCTGGAGTGGGTGAATAACCAATGGCAATGCACGATCATTGGTGAAGGCCGCGTTCGAGCGATCTTCGATATGGGCAGTGAGGCCATCTTAGCCTCGCGCCGGTTCATTGTCAGTGGTGAAGACTCAGAGGAATTAACCCCGCAGCCTGATGATATCCATTTGCCAGCCCCAAGCGAGGCCTCTTTAGCGACACTAGTGCATTATCAGTGTCAACGCGCAAAATGGCGACACCCCGCTTTACTCGGGGGCGCGGGGCTTATTGTCATTGCCGCGTGTCTCGCTGTTGGTGTTTACTCTCTCAATCAACAAGACACGCTCGCTGAGATTCAAGCAAGCACAGCACCAGCAAGTAACACCGTGCCTATTACTGTGCCTCCTTGGGTCAAGTACCGTTTGGCCATCAGTAACGCGACGAGTGCGCATCATCTGATTGAACAAGCCGTTTATGCCGCTTCTTATCTGGCGATGCTACCGCCAGATTGGCGTGCCACCGAGCTCAGTCAGAACGGCGACACATTAACGGCGTCCATCGTGCGAGAGCCTAAAGGATTGATCCGCGTGTTTGAGCTTTGGTTGGATAATCATGCGGAGTTAAAGCCTTATTTGTCTGGAGAGCCCACCTCTAAGGTGTTAACTCTTCCGATTCATACCTTATCAGCGTCATGGCGCGAACATGTCATGCCACTAAGGCCTACAGACCAAGTACTGCACGATGCATTAATACTGCAAGACTACGAAGTTTCATTGGTGAATACCGAGATTTCTGAAACTTGGCAAAGCAACACTTATGAGGTGAAGCATCCAAACGCGTCTCTATTGACGCTTCAACATTTGGCTACCTTGCTGAAATCGATGCCTACGTCGATGGATGGTTTGAGTTTGAAGTCCATAGACAACAACACATGGTCCCTTTCATTTTCGATAACACTTTACGGAGGATTGCAAAGTGAGCAAGCCGAGCAAAAGTAATAGCTCCCCTAAAAAACTGGTGATCGTCGTCGCATTGGGGCTAGGTGCAGCCGCAATGGGCTACACCACCCTATTCTCAAATCCCGTGTCAAAATATGCCAGCCAAGCAAAGTCTCAGACGCCAAGCGATGAGCCGATTTCTTACAGCGTGAGTGAGCCCATCGACGACGGGATGAGTTTGGAATCGCAGACCGATACCACGCAAGCTCAAAATCCACTCAGTCAAGAGTTGGCCAAGCAACTGGCTAAGTTAAATACCGAGCCCAAACAAGTGCCTCCTCCACCGCCGATGGGCATTGATGTCACGCGTTACCTGGAGAAAATCGCGCAACTCAAAAATGCCGAGCTGGATGCCATGGTTCGTGAGCAGCAATTACGCGCTCAACCCGAGGAGCCAGGACTCATGCAGTTAGGTTTTTCACCTTATCACGATGCCCCAACGATGGTATCTGCAGCACTGGACGATGAAATCGTTGCCACTGACAGGCCTGTTCCAGCTCAAACAGAATCGATTCAAATTGGTAGCGTCTCTCAAATCGATAAACAGTGGCAAGCGCGCCTCTATATCCACGGTCAATGGCACAAAGTCCATAAAGGCAGCAAAGTCGGTGCGGTGTCGGTACTTAACATCAATCAATCAGGTGTGCGCATCAGCGAATCCGGTAAGCGCCGGTGGTTACGTTTGTCTTCACAAGGAGGGTTAGGATGAATCATCAAGAGCAAAATGAAATACAAATCATTAATGATGAGACTTTACTCAAACTCTGTTTGGATGATGGCCACGCGATTGTCGATGATCAAGGAACGATTTGGATAGATAACACAGATACTCCAAAGCTCCGCGAGATCCGTCGTTATGTGCAAGAAACGGAAACCCTGCTCGGTGGCCACATATATGGTCAAGCCCCCACGGTGCGATTGACCAATGAGGTGCAGGTCCAAACAATGCTGGATATGGCAAGAGCGTTGCTCAGCAAAGATGTGCGCGAACAAATGCAATCGAATTTCGGCAAAAAGCTGACGGATTTGTGTCAGGCCGCCGTGAATGTCAAAGCTTCTGATATTCATTTAGAAGTGCATCGTAACGTGACCACGATTTTACTACGAGTCGATGGACGTCGCGAAGTGCTGACCGAGTTTGAAGGTGGTGAAAGTGCTGAGCGCCTTGATAGTACCTTGGGACAAGCGCTAGCCGCTTATGTATTTAGTATTGGTAATACCAATTACTCCCCTCGTTTGCCTCTGAATGACCGTTTTGAGATGCCACTGACGGTCAA
Organism: Vibrio azureus; assembly: GCF_002849855.1. Classification (NCBI taxonomy): domain Bacteria; kingdom Pseudomonadati; phylum Pseudomonadota; class Gammaproteobacteria; order Vibrionales; family Vibrionaceae; genus Vibrio; species Vibrio azureus. Next base: position 42,243 of record NZ_CP018619.1, on the reverse strand, counting down.
AGACGCCCCTATGCAGGTGGAGTTTCGTGCGGCAATGATGCCACTGAGTCATGGGATTAAATTGGTGCTGCGTTGTTTAACGCCGCTTGGCGACCCTTTGACCTTAGAGAACATGGATTTGCTTCCTATGCAAAGGCATATTCTCGAAACGACGATGCAAAGACGCTCAGGGATCATTGTATTAACAGGACCAATGGGATCAGGGAAAACCTCTTTGGTATACGCCTTGTTCGATACGGTTGATACCGTAGCACGATGCTGTCATACGCTGGAAGATCCGGTCGAATTTGAGCAACAAGGCGTGACCAAAACACTGGTTGAGCCTAAACGTGAGCTACGACAAGGCAGTGGGCAATATCTCAATTACACCTTCTATGCGTTAGAGCAATTGAGACAAGATATCGACATTACCTCGTTTGGTGAGCTTCGTAGTCATGACACCGCTCAGGAGTTTACACGTAAAGGCGAAACCGGTGGTCTTGCTTTGGCCACCCTGCACGCTAACAGTGCAATTGGCGTTCCTTCGATATTCATTGAACAGCTGCATATCGCCGCCTCCATTGTTTCTGCACCAGGCTTGATGCAGTTATTTACGCACCAGAAGTTGGTCCGTCGATTATGCCCAAAATGCAACTTAACGCTTGAAGAGGCAGAAACTATCTACCGCTCTTGCGGGCAAGAGGACAGCTACAAGCGAAAGCAAGCACAACTGAAGAAGCTGCTACCCGATGAACTCGATTCTGTCCGAGTCCTAAACCCAACGGGTTGTGACCATTGCCGGAATAAAGGCGAAAAAGGTCGAGCATTAGTACTCGAATTAATCGTACTTGAGGATGCAGACCGACAGTTCATCAAAGAGCAAGATTACCTTGGTTGGAGTCATTATCTAGAAAGAGAAGGCTGGCCTGACATCCGAAAACACACACTGCATCGCATCAAGCGTGGTCAGGTGGACATCGCCTCCGCCGCTGAACAAGTGGATGGGTTAATGCCGGTGTCATCCAAAAGCCTTTATCGCCAACTCCACAATGAGATGCAAGTCTCATCACCTTGGGAGAATGAGTGATCATGACTACGTCATTTTCCTTCGAAAAACTTCTGTTTGATAAGAAAGATCAAAAGGCTTTGCTGGAGCAGTGGCGCACTTGCGCCGAATACGGCATGACTACCAAAGACTTTTGTCAAAAACTTGCGAACAGTCAGTCCAGCAGTGTGCGCAAGATTGGTGAGGCGGGATTAAACGCCCCAGGTCAAGGTAAAACCTTTACTGAAGTCTTAGAGGGGTGGCTGTCACCCGTGGCGCTCTCAACACTGATCATTGCTGAAAAAAATGGTCAGTTACGGCATGGACTGGACATCGCTCTGAATGAGCTTGAAGGCGGTCAAAATGTAATGATGAAGCTTTTCGCGATCACCGCTTTCCCTCTTTTGGTGTTCTTTGGGCTGGGCACATTGGGGGTGTACATCAGTGGTGAGATCATCCAAACCGCCGACCTAGAAGGAACCATGGCTACCACGGTACGTGACTTCGTATCCGGTCCAGGTCTTGTCTTTTTTACAACGCTCATGGCCCTTGGCGCAATCATCAGCCTCGTTATGCCTTGGTGGACGGGACCGGCACGAACTATGGCCGATAACGTCTGGCCTTTTTGTGACTACCGCTACGGCGTTGCTGGAAACTTGTTATCAACGCTGGGCCATTTGTCTGAAGCAGGCATCAGCCTCACAGGGGCCATTGAAGAGGTTCGTCCTCATTCTAATCGCTACCTTCGTTACCACTTAGAAGAAGTAAAAACCAACCTTGAGACGGAATCCAATCCGGGGCGCGCCTTTGACACAGGTTTGTTGCTGCACGATGCACAAGACAACCTCAACGTCGTGGGCGACATCGCTCCCCTCACCACACTACTGAACAAAAGTGCTGAACAGCATAAACGGCACTTGCAAAAGAAAATGGCCACGATGTCGTTGATCGTCCCCAAAGTCATTTTATTACTCGCGATCGCACTGCTTATCAGTTTGGTGGGCAGCGCGATGGGCGCACTTTTTATATCAATACAACTGTAACAATAAAAAAGGAAACACAATAATGAAACGCATTCTTCCATCAACCCAAGTTATCGCCACTGATACAGCTCCGATCCGTGCGGGTAAAAAGCAAGCAGGGGTCAGTCTTATGGACTTTATTATGTATCTTATCCTTGCGGTATTTGTCTTCCTTGGCATCGTCAAGCTCTATAACCTCGGGGTCGCTTGGAAGTCACAGGCCAATACCGTCTCCGCCGTCACTCAAATCAAAGCAGCCGCAGAAAAAGTGAAATCCATCAACCACACCGGCGTTTCCATGTCGAAATTGTGCGACGTAAAACGCAACGCATTATCGTCCATGATTTGTGGAAGTAATAATGGCGAAGGTACTAATGAATATGGCGGTAACTACAGCGTGGCGGCAACGACAGGAAACGCACAGCGCATCACCGTAAGCATCACCAACGTCGATACCCAATACATCGATGACCTCGCTGATACATTAGCGAAAGTCAGTGCGGGTAACTGTAACTCAGCAACAGGCTGCTCTACGGTTTCGGTCACCGACAGCACCATCACAGTGACAATGTAACGAAGAAGGAGATCGCCCATGAATCTGTCTTCTTTCGCCCTGGCGAGCACACTGCGCCTAGCTGTATTGGCCAGTGTAGCGGGCGGTCTTCTCCTTGGGTTTCAACATCTGCGCGAGAAGGCGCTGTTTGAGCGAACCAGTGTTGAAGTCTTACAGGCCATGACACAACAACTGCAAGCCAATATCGACAGGACCCGCTGCCTGCACGTACCGAGAGACGTTACCTTGAGCGCTTTGGTCCGTGAAGGCTGGCTAAGTACGCAGATCGTACAACACAGTCCGTGGCGTTTAACGCCACGGTATCGAGCCAACGCATCGGGCCGCGTTATCGTGAGGGAGTTGGTTATCACCGCCCCCTCAAATTTTGCTGCTATCCGTCTTCGCTCTCTCGCTCATCAACTTCCATTTAGCTGGACGTTTCAAGGACGCACGTTAACGTTGCAAGCCCCTGTGCCTGGGCCAACGGGCGTCGAACGTATGGAATTCAACCCTAAGACCGCGTGTTTTAGTATCTAATAGGAGTCGTTATGTCTGCCCGTTTGCCTACCCGCTCTGCAAGTCTGCAGCGAGGTTCAGCGTTAATCGAAACCATACTCGCGCTGTCATTAATCCTTGCTCTCGTTGGGATCAGCTTGCCCTTTTTGCTCGATCAGCGTGCCGATGAGGAAGCACAAGCATATGGTCGTCACATTCGCGGTTTGATTGAACGTATCCATCAGTATCAGTATTACAAAATCACGGAACTGGGTATCGAACCATCAAGTAAGAACAGCTGGCCACAAAGCTTATCTCGTTTGATGACCGATTATCGCAATCAATACTGGAATTCGTGCTCCACTGCGCAGGAGCGAAACGGGGATTGTGTCCGGCCTGATTATGTTCCTTGGTCTAATGCTCGTGTAACCACCAAGTTTCGGACAGCAAAAAATCAATCACACCTGGTGTTACGTTTTCCCCTGTCCTCTTTAGCCAGAGACCCCAAATCTTACCATCGCTGGGCAAAGGTACTGATTGGATTACCCGGTGCAAAACGCGTTGGCCATGACATTGAAATCACTCTTCGTCAGGCCACGCTCGCCATGATGTACGAGAACATCCTCATGCGAGATGGCAACGTTGAGCTTAAGAGTGATTGGGATGTAGGCGGTAATCACGCCATCAGTAACGTTCGAGATGTGACGATTAAGAACAGCGACGGTACAACCACGTCAGTTGTAGAAGGTCTGGTTAATTTACATTCTGTGAAGCCATGGGATACCGTCCCCATGCCCTCTTGTCCAAGGGGGCTCAGACCCGATATCACCTTATCTATAGGCCAAATAGACATCAAATACCCTTATGTCTTAACTGGCAGCGTTAAACCTTATGTCTACCGGGTAGACAATCGATACAAGCGTTGGACCGTCAGTATCGATGCCTACGTGACGCATGTTGAAAGACAAACTTACCACCGATTAAGCCGTGGTGAAATTGTTGCCATAACCCGATGTAAAAAGTAACCATTAAGGAGATGAAAATGAGTAAAAAACTGTTAGTTCTGCTCGCGATAGCCGCACTTTCAAACGCGAGCTCAGCAACAGCGGCTAGGCCCGGAAAATGTGGTGCTGGATTTGAAAAATGGGATTTAAACTGTGATGGTAAGCTCGACTACAAAGAAAGTATCGCATCCGGTCAAGCTTATCGAGACCAAGCTGCAAAAGTCTATCGTCCTGCCGCCCGAGAAGGACTGCCAGAACCAGATAAAGCAGGCTATCCAAATGTGGTTAAAAACCAAAATCCAAAACCAGAGATCTTATATTACAATCCAAATGGATTAAGAATTAGCGACGGTAGAGATAAGTCTAAAACTAAATCCGTAAGGTTGAGTAAAAACATCAGTGATTATCGAGAATTGCGCTTAACGTACAGACTGCAAGCGGAAGATGTTGGTGTGCATACGAGAAACATGACCATTAACACCGATCTCTGGCATGTTGACCCCTCTCACTCTAAATGGGATAAATTATATCGTTACGCTGAACAAGTAGGGGTAGACAAAAATCGCTGGGATTCGATTCATTTTTGGCGTATAGCGCCAAATCGCATATGGGTATTGGAAAAATGTGACTCTTGGCGTTGGTGCGGTGCTCGTCTAATGGCCGTGGAAGGCATCAAGTAAGATGTCAGAGCACCCCAAAGCCGCCACTTAGGGCGGCTTTTTTTTGATTTTTTTTCAATAAAAACAGTCTCTAATCATTGAATCAGTTATTGGGACAATGCACTTAAAACGTGTTATAAATACGCACACAAGAGAATATAAAAACAAGGAATTGAGGCATGAAACCTTCACGAGCCCTATTGGTTACAGCTGCACTGACATCCACCACTCCTGCCTGGGCGGTGGTCAACGGTGAGGAAATCGTTTGGCAAGACCACGATAACGTTGTATCGCTTTCGCATTGCACCGGCACGCGCATCGGCCGTAATTTTGTCTTGACGGCCGCGCACTGTCATGAAGGTGACGTACAGATATCTTACATTAAAGACGTCAATAATGAGGATATCCAACTTGTTGATTCGGTGGCAATTCATCCTAATTATGTGCCCACTCGTGTGAGTGAAGATATCGCTTTGGTAAAGCTTACTGAAGCAACCAATGTTAAAAAGGTACAGTTTTTTAAGGACCTCTCTGAAACAACTTACGTACAAGACGCTCCTTTTTCATTACTTGGCTTTGGAGGGGGGAATCCTGAACCAACCCATGCTTCATTTCAACTTAAAGACAAAGTAGACAACTATCCAGTAAGAATTGAAGCCGTTCAAACTGGTCGTGGCCAAGTCACAAATGGTGATTCAGGGAGCGCTTGGGTCGATGAAAATAATTTAATATTCGCAGTACTTTCAGGAACGACATTAGAGTCGACACCAGGAGAAAATAAACAGATCATCAGCGGTCGAGACCTTCACTACGCTGCAGACTTTATCTTAGAAAACGTAGATGGCTGGCACTACCCAACCATTGCCGATGCTGACGGCAAGACCACTATCGAGGTGCAATCGCTGCATCGTGATAATGTCACGGATAGCGCTTACGTAACCGGTGATGCTACGCTTATCACAGAAGAAAGTACCTGTCTTAACGGTCCCATCAAACCTTTTGGACGCTGTACTTATGTGATAGACAGCAATGGCCGCAAAGCTAAGTTGCATCTTTCTGAATCGGAAGTGGTGCGCATCAATCCAAATGCAGCGGATGCGACGGATAACACGGACAATGCAGCAGCTAACCCTGATACTGCAGAAGGTACGAAAAGTGGTAAGTCCGGTGGCTCTTTAGGCCTGATATCTCTTTCTTTGCTTGCTATTTTTGGAACGCTGCGCAGAAAAAAAGTGCGATTCACTCGCCGCTAAACAAGAAGCGACTACGATTCTTATCGTGATAAGACGGTTTGTCTTAATTTGAACATCACACATTCTTTTACTTAACGGCCCAATGCCCCCTGCATTGGGCTTTTTTTTAATCCGAACAAGACTCCTTGACGTAGAGCGCTCACTGGCACATGATGTTTAAGGCACGCTGTGCCATGTAATTTGTTTTTAAGGGAAATCTTATATGAATAAATCTCAACTGGTCGATCATATTGCCGCAACGGCAGACATCTCAAAAACCAAAGCGGAAGCCGCGCTCAGCGCATTAACAGACGGTGTCGCTCAGTCGCTGGCCAACGGCGATGACGTGGCACTGATTGGATTCGGCACCTTTAAAGTGAATGAGAGAGCGGCACGTACTGGACGTAACCCACGCACAGGGGAAGCGATTGAGATTGCAGCCGCAAAAGTTCCAGCATTTAAAGCAGGCAAAGCATTAAAAGACGCGTGTAACGAGTAGTCTTATCGAATCAAGGCAGGCCATCGCAATCGCGGTGGCTTTTTTTTTGGCTAGAGGAAGCAAGAAAAAATAACTGCACATAGTATCACAAGTAAAAATGATTTATACGCGTTAAAAATAAATATTTCTAACGCGTATTTTCATAAATCAATTTGATAGGGTCGCCACAGCACTTTTTACTCTCAGGAGCATGGCGTGAAACCCAATTTAAAATCCATTATTAGAGGGGCCATCAAGATCGTGGGTTATGTGGCGATAAGCGGCACCACCTTGTTTGTCTACCACTCTGTCATTGCCCCCACCACTCAACAAGAGATTGAGGCGGAGTTTTCTCATCGCGAGCAGCAACTCACCGTTCGATTAAATGAACGTTATGAGGCATTCCAGCAGTCTCAGGCCACGGCACTTAACACTCTGACTCAAAAGCTTGAGACATTGCAACAACACGTCGATGAGACGACAAACACCTTGCAGGTCCTCAAAGATAATGTGAGCCATCAAGCGCAGTCTACCGAAGAAATCAGTAAGCAATTTGAGCGTATTAATGAATTAGAAAGCCAACTTAGCCAAACCAAGACAGCGTTAAAAACACTCAAAGCCAAACAGCAGGCGGCCAAAGTGAAACCCGTACAGAAATCCGCCAAACCTGCAGTAAACAAAACCAGTAAGCGTAACCATTTCACCGCACCTATCGCGAAAGTCGTGCCGCCATTCAAGTTGTTTGATGTCCAAAAGCGTGGTCACGTTACGCTTGCGATCTTGGGTAAAGCAAGTGCTAGTTCGATTGGTGAACTGTCGGCGGTTCAAGAGGGCCAACAATACCTTGGTTGGCGTATTACGCGTATCTACGCTAATCGGATCGAAGCCCAGCATCGTGACCAACACACCACACTCTCGTTGAACTAGGAGAGAAAAATGAAACGACTTCTTTTCTTAACCTTGTTGTTACCGAGCTTGGGCAGTCATGCGATAGAAACGCCACACACCAAAACCCAAAGCGTGGCCAGCACAACACAATCGATCTCTCATTTACATCGAGGCGCTCAATATTGGGGGCTCAATCAAGTGCAGTGGCAACGCTACCAAGCACTGATGAATAATCCACTGACCTATGACATGCAAGATCATACGCCATTGGAGGTGTTGACTCGCTTTGCACGTGATGAACAAGAGCGCGATAAATTAGCCGAGAAACTGGTTGAATTTGAGAAAACTCGAACGGAAAGTTTACTTGCGTTAGATAAAGCTTATCAAAGAGCGTGGAAACGGCTCTATCCAAACCTAAAACCCATTTCACATCAACCTCAACGCGTGGTGTTATTTGTTCGCGCTGACTGTGGTGAGGCGTGTTTCGATGCTCTGAAAACCTGGCGGACCAAAGGCGCGTCTGTTGATGTGTATTTAGTTGGGCAAGGACAAGATGCCGAGTTACAAAACTGGGCCGCTAAAGCTGGAGTTCGTCATAGTGATGTGAACCGGCAGGTGATCACCCTTAATCATGACAACCGTGGCCTGTGGTTTGAACTGGCTAAAGGTCGCCCCGTACCCATAGCATTTTCAAAACAGGAGAATGGCCAATGGTTACACGTTCAGCCTTGATAATGATGTTGGCGCTATGCACAGCAAGCGCTCAAGCAGACATTCCGCCTTTGTATCAACGTGTGGCTCAAAAACATGGCATCCCTGCCAAGGTACTGTATTCACTGGCTCTGGGTGAAAGCAAAGCTCGACTCACCAGTGGTCAAGTTCGCCCATGGCCATGGACGTTAAATGTCAGAGGTAAGCCTTATTTTTATGCTTCATACGATGAGGCTTGCAGGGCCTTACATCGTTTTATGACCCAAACCCATTTAGTTGATATTGGATTGACTCAGCATAATTGGCGCTGGCAAAAAGCGCACTTTTCCTCACCGTGTGCGGTGTTCGATCCCGTTGCCAATCTTAATCATGCTGCGACATTGCTTTTAGAAGGCAAGCGAAAGCACGGAAATTGGGTAAATGCAGCAGGATATTTCCATCGCCCTGCAGGAGGGCCAAAAGCACGCCGCTATGAAGCCATTTTTATTGCTCACTTGAAACAGCTTTCACATCTTTGACCCAGTTTATAAGGATTGATAAGGAACAGACTATGAAACATTTCTTAACCAAGTCTCTACTGAGCGGCCTCGTTATAATGGGAGTGACTATCCCCGCCCAAGCTTCCGATCCCATGCTGGGTATGCTCCCAGTACACACGCCAGAACTTTCCCCTGGCAAGGTAGTTCGACGCAGTTTAAACCAAGTCGTCTCTCCACCGGTGTTTATTGTTGGTGACGATCCCCTTTCGCATCGCTGGCTAGAGGCCAAGCGAGATTATCTCGTTCGCATCCATGCTATGGGCATGGTCGTTAATGTCCGAGACAAGGCCGGATGGCACCGGCTTCAACGTTATGGCTTACCCCTTTATCCCGTGCCTGGTCACGACTTTGCAAAAGCCTTTGAACTCAACCACTACCCCGTTTTATTAGAGCAACACGACATCAAACAGTAACGATGGCCTCATCAGCGTATTAAAAAGGAGACTCCTATGACCGTTCACACGTTATCTGATGCTGATATTACTCAAGCTTTAAACACGGCGAAAACGGTCGTTGCCGATCAAAAGCTCGTCCCTCTTATTCTTACTTTAGTGGAACATCAGCAATTGTATGATGAGCCGCCAGAGAAAGGGTTAATCCAACTCATCAACCGTTCATCAGGAGGTCATCATGAGTATTAATAGTGATAATCCGTTTGCTCAGCGTTGCTTGCCAAAACGTAATGATAAACCCGAGCCCGTCAGTGAAAAAGCAAAACGTCAACATGCTATTCGTCAGCGGATTGCTCAATTAGAAGAGGAAAAAGCCTGGGATCGCGAATGGGGAGCCGAATCACTTTTATCCTCTGAAAACGAGAATAGAGATCACGAATGAGCGGTTATGTAGAGGGGCTGCTGCGCCCAGCCGATGAACTGCTCAGTGCGTTCATGTTTGGTCTATCCAGTGTGGTCGTCATGGCGGCACCTGATTTGTTATTGATCCCAGCTCAGTTAAGCTTTGGGGTATCCATGATCCTGCTGTTTTGCATGGTGGTGCGCCTTAAACAAGGGCTCGACGTACTTGAATACCGCAAAGGCCTACTGAAAATGCCTTACTGGTCCATGGATTCTGCGGATATCCCGGTGTACAAAAACAAGTTGTTCATAGGTAGGGGTTTTCTTGTTCAACCTCGACATGCACAACGCCTTTATGATACCCGTCAAATTTGGGCAGAGCGCTACGTCACCCCAAGCCCTTTGTACCATTTTGCACGGCGCATGGAGGCAAGATTTGAGTCCACTTGGATTGAGGCATTTTTTGCAGGCAAACAAGTCATCAAACGTGCAGGCCTTTTTTGGGGGCTGTTGAATACCTTTCTTGCGTCGTGTAATCCTGTTAAACCTTTACCTCCTGTTGGCGGTGATGCGAGGATGCACGGTGTCGGTTTGGCAGAAGAACAAGATTGCTTGCTGCCAAGCAGTGCTCGGGCGGGCCATACACTCGTGCTCGGTACAACGGGGGTCGGCAAGACTCGTCTGGCCGAGCTATTGGTCAGTCAAGACATTCGCCGAGGCGATGTCGTCTTGGTGTTTGATCCAAAAGGTGATGCCGATATGTTGCTTCGTATGTACATCGAGTGTTTACGGGCCGGGCGACTTGATGAATTTTATGTCATGCACCTAGGGTATCCCGATCAAAGTGGTCGTTACTCTCCTGTTGGGCGTTTTGGTCGTATCACCGAAGTGGCAACCCGCGTTTCTGGTCAACTTGAAGGCGGTGGTAACAGTGCAGCCTTCAAGCAGTTTGCTTGGCGGTTTGTTAACATTATTGCCAGAGCGCTGGATGCACTGGGTCGTAAGCCCGATATGGCTTCGATTCAACGTTACGTCACGGCCATTGATGAATTGTACGTAGATTACTGCGTAAAAAAATTACCCAGCTACCACCCTAAAGCGGCACAGTTAGTGGCCGCACTCGAAAGCCAGGTTACAGATAAAAATACGCCTCGTCATCTTCAAGGCCGAAGCGCTCGCATTGTCGCTTTGGAAATGTATTTTGGCGCGCACCCTTGTGCTGATGACGTGCTTGCAGGGTTACGCAGTGCGATTCAATATGACAAGAGCTACTTTGACAGAATTGTCGCCTCCTTGCTGCCACTTCTAGAAAAACTGGGCACCGGCAAAACCTCAGAAATCATTTCGCCACGTCATACGCCCGCTGACGAGCGGCCTGTCATCGACTGGCGAGAGGTCATCATGCAAGGTGGCGTCGTCTACGTCGGTTTGGACGCACTTTCTGATACCACGGTCGCGGCCGCGTTTGGTAATTCCATGTTCGCAGATTTGTGCTCTTTAGCGGGGGAAATTTACAAATTTGGTAACGCTCCAGGTTTTTCTAAAGTCAAACCACGTAATATTATGATCCACGCAGATGAGTTTAACGAGTTGATTGGTGACGAATTTATCCCAATACTCAACAAAGCTCGCGGAGCAAAATTTGTCGTGACGGCCTATACACAAACGGAATCCGATATTGAAGCGCGTTTGGGCTCTGCGGCCAAAGCGGGGCAAACGAAGGGCAACTTCAATAGCTTGATTTGTTTGCGTGTGCGTGAGCAAAAGACCGCGCAAATACTGACTTCTCGCATGGCGACGGTCACCATCAAAGACATGTTACCCGATTCGGGTGTGACCGATTCACCAGGCTCAGGTGCCGGATATCGCTCAAACAACAAAGATACGCTCCAAAATAAAGAGGTGTTATTGGTCAATGATAATGATCTGACCAACTTACCCATTGGCCAAGCTTACGCTGAGCTGGAAGGCTCCAAAATTTGGAAACTCCGCTTCCCATTACCTGGTAAGGAAGGCGATGTGGATGTTCCAGAAAGCATTCAGACGCTGGTTGACGGCATGATGGACACCTCAAAGACAGTCAAGAACCCACAAACTTGGCTTAATGAGACCGAACAATTCAACCAGTACATCAACCAAGCTTACCTTGGTTTAGAGGAAGAGGAAGCAGCATGACAACAACATCATTCAAAGCACATTCAGACGTCAGTCAAGATGAACAATATCAACGTTCGGCGTTACGCTTAATGCGCATTGTGGCAGAGACGCTCACGGTATTAGAGAGGCCGAGGTCTCAACAGAACGTGACAGAGGCACTGATGGATCTTGATGGCTTATACTCGGACTATTGCGACACCTTTATTGCCCCTATAAACCCCACCTTTGATGAAGTGATTGGATTTATAGAAAGTCAAAGTGTTGAATCGAATGTACCACAGCATTTGCGAGGACGCACAAAGCGAACCATCGCCTTAGAGGTCTATCTCAGTGAATTTGATGGCCCCAATGCTGTGCTGTCTGCTTTGCGCTATATCATGCAATATGACAAGGGCTACATGGATAAAATAGTCGCGGCATCATTGCCCATCCTCGACCGATTGGGGGTCGAGCAGTGCCTCGAGCTAGCTCCGCCTATGAGCATCAAATTTGAACAAGAGGGAACGATATGAAGCCATCATCAAAAAAAGAGCATTCTTTTACCTTTGGGGAATTTTTAGGGTATCCACGCACCGGTCACAGTGAAGTGGAACACGAACTACTCGATACCCAAATTCCCATCATCGTAAAACCTGAACTGAGGGCGTTTTTGTGTCAAACAAACCCTCACAACAACCAGTAAAAGACACCCCAACGCCGTGGTATTTTCTGCCTTTTTCGGCCGTTGGCCACTGCGCGTTGATATGGGGTTTGCTTGTATTATGTGATTGGTTTGCGCCATTTTCAGACCACAGTACAGGGGAGCACGCCAAATGGATTTTCACAGAGCAACTGATGTTACTGCAAAATGATCAACCCGAGCTCGCAAGCCGGGTGATGGATTGGATTTTACGCGTCAGTCAGTCGTGCGCCGCCATACTTGATCATACTTTCGAGCACAGCCTGACCTTACTGCAGCCTTACTGGCAAGGCGCGGTGTATACCTCATTAGCGCTGTTTTCTAGAGTGGCGTTATTGATGATGAGTTGGCCTCTGTTTGCCTTGGCGTGTTTTCTCGGTTTTGTTGATGGTTTGGTGTCAAGACAGCGACGCACGGCCTTCTTTGGTCGTGAGACGGAAACCATCCATTACTATTCACAAAAAGCGGTACCCATTGTGGTGATCGCCACGGGGTATGGCTGGTTGTTCCTTCCGGGCCTTTGGCCAGTGTCACCTTCTTGGATGCTACTGCCGGGGGTGATGCTCACGGGTATCCTCGTTCGCACATGTGTGGCCAGCTATAAGAAATACATTTGATTAGAGTGGGAAAATAATAGATAAGGCCCGTTAGGATAGCATGTTTTTTATAAAAAATACTCGTTAGAAATAATTATTTTTAACGAGTATTTTTCGATCCCGCTTTGATAGCGTGTGAGCCTGTTTTGTTATGCAGCAGGAGTCACAACGTGAAATGGCCACTTTACTTAGGGCTGAGCCTCAGTTTGCTTACCCCACCCTTACTCGCTGATGTCGACAGTGAACGTAAGGAACTGAACCTCATCATTCGACAACTCGATACCCTCGATTACTTGATATCACGAGCAGAGCGTGAAGCAGACTATCGCAGTCCTCGTCAATTTAACTATGACGCGTTCCGCAGTGATATTCGAACCTTACAAGCTGGCATTGATGCCTATTTGCGTCCACATCGAGCCAGCCCTAGACCGATTACCCCACTGGGTGGTGATTACCTCGGTACGGCAGAGGTGGTCAGTGAATGATCCTCTCATAGCATTTGAGCATGCTGCCGGCTTTTCAGCGTCCACTTTTGCCCTCTTTCTCGCAGGCCTCTGTAGCGCTTTGCTTATGTTTTGGGTGCTCTGGACATGCTGGAGCGGATTTCGCGGCATGAAAAACAATAAAGTCAGCAAAGACAAGTTCCGCCGAATGGTGTTTCGGTCTGTGTTTATTTTCCTCGTCCTTCAATGGTTTTTATATTACGGAGTCCTCTAATGAAACCCTCTTTATTTTCTCGCATCCTGATCAGCGCCCCTTTTCTACTGCCAGTCAGTCAAGTTTGGGCCAACATACCGGAAAACCAAAAGCCCTCGAAGGGCGGCAGCAATAACCTTTTGACGTTAATTTTTCAATATGCCTACGACATTGCTCTCTATGGCGGCTCTATCTTTTTAGCTGGCTCTGCCCTCTACCTGATGGCGCATTTATGGGACTTGTACAGCAAGACCAAAGACAAACAAGCCACTAAAAAGGATCTCTTAACCGATGCAGTCTTGGGTGCCGTCTTACTTCTACTGAGCATTTGGGGCCTTAACTACGGACTTGATCTCTTGGGGGACGTCTAATGCAGAGCGCCGCAATACTCAACACTATGCCCCCTTTCTACAAAGGACTGTCAATGGGGGAAATGGGGTTGTTAGTTCTGGTTTGCACCGCTCCCATCGCCGTACTGGGGGCGGTCTTAGCTTGGCAATATGACTCTATCATGTTGCTGTTAACCGGACTCATCCTCGGGCCATTAAGTGCATTCGGTTTGCCAAACGTTGTGATGCATAAGCTAAGCCGACTCAAAACGCATCACTGCCAACATTACGCCAGCCTTCGCTGGGATCGATTTTGTCATCACCAGCGTTATCAATGCCACTCAGAGCGCTTTGCGAATCGCCGTAGCTAAGGAGCCAATATGACCGAAAAACAACACCGTTTCCGCTCTGCCCTACGAGGCCGAGACAGCCATATTCGCTCTTTACGGGTCGCCTTAGTGGCCGTGAGCACGCTTGCTGCTGTGAGTTTATGGGGTTGGCATCGAGCGGGGCAAGATATCACTGTGCATACCCCACCGGACTTGCGAGAAGGGGCAACTCGACCGTGGTGGAGTGTTCCCGAGCCAAACGTGTACGATTTTGCCATCAATATTTTTGGACTCATCAACCGATGGCCAAGCAATGGTGCAACACAATACGGTGAGAACCTGCATCGTTACGTGAATTATCTGACCCCCAGTTGCCAGAAAATCCTTGAAGAAGACGTGCGCAACAAGCGCAGTAAAGGCGAACTGTCTGGCCGAGAGCGAAGCTTAGCACCGATCCCAGGACAAGGGTTTGACACTTGGCGCGTTGAAACGCATAGCCGCGACAGCTGGACCGTGCAAGCCGACCTAGAGCTCAAAGAATACGTGGACGGCACGCTCGTCAAACACAACTTCATCCGCTGGCCACTGCGCATTGTGCGTTACGACATCGATGCTAACCAAAATCCTTGGCAACTCGCCATTGATTGTTTTGCTGGCCCTGCGCGTGAACTTAAATTTGAAAAACAGGAGTCTCAATGATACGCCTTTTCCTTATCCTCTCCATGATCGTCAGCACTCAAGTCGTTGCTCAAACGCCGCGTGCGATGGAATGGCAAGGTATTCCTTTATCGATAGTTTTGGATCCTCATCAAGAAAGCATCCTCGATATTGGTGAGCCAGTGAGCATCGCGATACCCGCTCACCTCAATCACACCTTAACCGTGAGTTCGCTCGGTGGACGCATTTATTTGACGGCCAACTCGGACTTTGATGTGGCACGTGTCCACCTTAAGCGCCTCAACAGTGGTGAAATGCTTCTGTTGGATGTCAGTGCAAAGACAGGGGCAATGATGCCGAAGAAAGTCGATATCATTTTGCCTTCCAACCAAGCTGAGCCAGTAGAGAGTACGCCAGACCTTGCCCTAGAGCATCAACAGAACTTGCAAATGGCACCTGAAGCCTTGCTCATTCGCTACGCGATGCAAAGCTTGTACAGTCCGATGCATGCCATTGAGCCCCTGCCAGGTGTCATGCGCTCGCCGATGGGACTGCCAAAAGACGTGTCATCCGTGGTCTTTGCTAAATGGCGAGTCAATGCTCGTCCTATCGCCGCATGGCAATGGCAAAACTCGGTAGTGACGGCGGTGCAATTGTCTAACCTCGCCAACCAGCGTGAGCCACTTGATCCACGATTGGTGACATTGGGAGGTCAATGCCTGGTCTCTAGATGTCAAGTCGCGTTCTCTCATCCCGAGTTGGGTCCAGCAGGCAGTGAGTTGTCGAGTGTGACGGCATTCATCGTCACGCCAGGCCCTTTATCAACCCATTTGATGCCGACGCCTGAGTTTGTGCCTCGCCCTGGAGGTAAGCGATGATAAAAAGCAATCCTTTGATCAAAGTGGCGGCCGTTGCTGGCACGTTTGTATTTGTGATTGTCATGGTTGGCCTCTTTAGAGATGGGGAGGCCAAAGTGCAATCCGATGATACCAACGACAATGCCCCACTCACCGTCACCACCGATGAATCTCAAGCGCAAGCCCTGCAGGCGTTTAATGATACGCCCGTTGATACCATTCGAACACTCAATGTGGCTTACCAAAAAAGCGAACGAGATAAAGTTCAACTGACTCAAGAGCTAGAAAAAACCCAGCAACAAATGGCGTTGCAACAACAGCAAAGCCAACAGAAAGTCAGCGCCATGGAAACTCAACTCTCCGAGTTGGCGACGAGACTGAATGCTTCCCTCGATACCATTGAAAATAAATTCAATGAAGGGCACTCATCTTTACGTGATCATCAACAAAACCTCAAAGAGCAATGGGGTGAGTTAGGACTCAGTGATGAGCAGTTAGCGACTGGAACGAGCAACGCTTTTCCAAGTCATTACGCTCAATCACATCAGGTAAAGACGTCACAGGGTAACGTAGCCAATGCCGGTGATATGGTTTGGACACATCCAATGGATGCCACTCAAGATGACAAAGGACAGTGGATATTGCCAGACAGTCAAGCCATCAAGAGCAGCGTCAAACAGCTCCAATCATTTGGCCAGAACTTTGATGACCGTACCTTTGATGCCAATCAAAAGAAAAGTACACCCATTTACACCTTACATCGTGGGGCGATCTTAGCGAATGCCGTTAGCTTGACTGCCTTGATGGGCCGAGTACCGCATCACGGCAAAGTCACCGACCCTTACCCATTTTCCATGATCGTAGGCCGCCAGAACTTACTGGCCAACGGCTTCACCTTACCAGAAATCCAAGGGGCCATCGTCACTGGCACCGTGACAGGAGATTGGAGCTTGTCGTGCGTTCGTGGTGTCGTCGAGTCGATAGACTTTATTCGTCAAGATGGCTCCATCTTGTCTTTCCCTGAAGCGCAAGATCAGGCGATTGATTCCGGCTTCGATGGCTCCACCATTAAGACACAAGATTTAGGGTTCTTTGCGGATGTCAACGGCAACCCTTGTCTTAATGGCCAGCGCATCTCTAATGCACCGGAATATTTAACCACCAAGGGGTTACTGGATGCGACCACAGCCGCCGCTCAAGCGGTCGCGATTTCGCAAAAAACCTTATCTGTTGATGGCGGAACCAGCACCGCCACATTGACGGGCAGCGCTGCAAAAAATGCGGTGGCGGAATCGGGCGCAGCATTGAGTTCGACCGTGTCGGATTTTATCCAAGGTCGTATGGGGGCAAGCTTTGACATTATTTACACCCCACCGAACACCGTTGCCAGTATCCACATTCGAAAACCCATCACTCTCAGTGCGCCCAAGGAAGCGGTGAAAGTGCGTTACCAAACAGCAAACCAAGGAGGCCATTATGCGTTACCGTAGTCCTTTATTTTTGGCGTTCAGTGCCCTACTTCTCAACGGATGTGCAACCAACCAGCAAGACACCTTGCCTCAACCGGCCACCGACACGCAGCGCGTATGGCAAACTCAAATGGGGCAAGGTAACGCTTCTCTCGCGCCACAATCGGGGGCGGTGCATCGGCTGTCTCCTGCCGCTCTTGCGAGTGCGCAAAGTGATTATGCTCGCGACAGTTGGCGAGAAACGACCAATGTGTTCCCTCGGCTGCCTAATCCTGACATCGTCATGTATGTCTTACCTCATCGTGCCGGTGCTTTGCCCGTGCCTGGCTACAGCACGGTTTTTCCTTTGTATGAGCGCGTTCATTACGCCACGCCGATGGAGAGCCCGGCTAACCTACCGAAGGAGCATTTTTGATGTTAGATCGCCTTGTTGCCCCCATTCGCCATTTTTTCCTTGAAGGCAAGACGTTAGATGTGCCGCCACTGGATTACACGGTGCCGCCCTCCTTTGCTTCTCATCTTCCATGGATTGATGTGAATTCAAAAGGATTAGTTCAGCTTGAGGATGGCAGGTCATGGGGGCTATTTTTTGACGTTGCTCCGATGGTAACGGAAGATAAAACACAAGAGCAGTTACATCGCATCGTTCGCTCTGTGGCCAATACGCTCGGCATTTTCGTTGATGAAGATTCCCCCTGGGTCGTGCAATTTTTTGCTCGCGATGTGGATGCCTTGCAGGACATGCATGAACGACTGCTTTCACAAGCCAAAGTGGACGATGCGTTTACCCGCGCCGTCTTTGAAGAAGACCGCCGACATTTTGAACTCATTAGCCGTCCCCAAGGGATTTTCTCGGTCAACAATCGGCCATGGCGAGCGCGTGAGCGACAAGTCAGGCTGGCCATTTACCGATGGTTACCCGAGAGTGCAAGCGAGCCTGAACAACAAGCCAACCTCAAAGCCTTAAAACGTTTTCGCCGCCGCCTGTTGGCACCGAGTTCATTTCAAGACTTGGGCATTACGCTAACGCCATCCAATGGTGAGTCTATCCACGATTGGTTGAGTCCTTTCTTTAATCCATCTGGCGTGCCAGGTGAAACACACCGTTATCGAGACACACGCAGCCCGATTGATAAAGACTTTTCCGAGCGCCTGTTGCGCAGCAGTGTTCGCAGTGATGCCGAACATGGCCTGTGGTGGTTCGATGGTGCCCACCCTGTTGCGACCCGAGTGATGGAGTTGGATACCTGGGAGAACGATCAATTTCTCGCAGGGGCCGTGTTTGGCGATGTCCTTAGCGATGAGGATTTGGAAAAATCAGAGAAGCGACCACAACATGTCCTATTTGATGAGTTGCCACCCGGCACCATGATGGCCATGACGCTGGTTGCTCAAAGCAAAGCCCAAGCTCGCGAACGGCTTGGTACGGTAAGAGGCGGAGCGGTTGGGGATGAGCCAGAGCTGGAATCAATACGGCAACAATGCGATGACTTCAACACGTTAGTCGAAAACCACCCGCTCTGGCGAGGGCAAATCGCGTTTTACGTACAAGGAAAAAGCGTGGCTGAGGTCAATGACCGAACCGAATCATTAAGGGCGACCTTCGATGGCCGCAATTTGTCATTACGTTTTATTAAAAACAGTGATCAAGTCGCGCCCCTCGACAGTTTCCTGCGCTGGCTTCCGATGAATTACAACCCAGCCTATGACGAAAAGCTGTGGTATTGCGGCTGGGTTTGGCTCGAAGATATGTTGTCTTTGTCGCCGTTATTTGGACGCGCAAGAGGCACGGGCAGCGATCTCTTTCATTATTTCAATCGGGGCGGTGAGCTAATGGGGTTCGATCCGCTTCGTGATCACCTTTCCAATGCACACTTAAGCTTATTTGGTCCTTCGGGCTCCGGTAAATCCGCTACCTTGGTAGGGATGTTGTTGCGAGCTTTGGCGATGCACCGCCCTCGCCTATTTATTATTGACGCGGGTAACAGCTTTGGCCTTATGGGGGAGTTCTGCAAGCGTCATGGCTTGTCTGTCAACCATATCAAAATCACCGGTCAATCGCGGGGATTAATGGCACCGTTCGCCGATGCCAAACACCTTCTTGGCCAAGCTCTGCCCCAAGTCACGGATGATGAGGCTTTAAAAGCTGAGCATTTAAATGATGACGACCACCACGACGATGAAGCAAGAGATATTCTCGGTGAGCTGGAAATCATGGCCCGGTTAATGATCACGGGCGGTGAAAAGCGTGAACTTGATGACTACCGCCGAGCCGATTCCTCCATGGTGCGAGAAGCGATAAAAGCCGCAGCAGAAAATGCCGATGCGCACCAAGTTCAAGTCAGGCCAACGCACGTCAAAGATGCCCTACTGAGCTTTAGTCAAGATGAGCAACGACCACAGGCTAGGCGAACTCGCGCCGGTCTCATGGCGGAATCCATGGCGTTTTTCTGCGAAGGGCTTGAAGGGCAGATTTTTGATCAAGACGCCGAGCATTGGCCTGAAGCCGATGTCACCATCATTGATTTGGGTATTTATGCGAAAAATGGCTATGAGGCGCAAATGGCCACCGCTTATATCTCGCTGATTAACCGGATTAATAGTATTGCAGAGCGAGACCAACACTCTGGCCGTGACATCATCGCTTTGACCGACGAAGGTCACTTGGTCGCAACCAATGAGTTATTGGCCCCCTACGCCGTCAAGATTGTAAAAATGTGGCGTAAGTTACGAGCTTGGTTTTGGATGGCAACGCAAGATGTCGCGGACTACCCGGCTCATGCCCGTAAGATGCTCAACAACAATGAGTGGTGGGTCATGCTCAATATGAGTGAAGATGAACTCAGCAACCTGTCTGAGTTTAAACACCTCAATGACACCGAACTCACCCTGCTGCGCTCCATGCGCTCAGAAAAAAACAAGTACAAAGAGGGCGTCGTCACAGGCATGAACAACACCTTCATGCAACGCTTTGCCGTCGTACCTCCTGCTCTCTATCTTGCGCTTGGTGAGACCGATGGCGAAGCGAAAGAGCGGCGCAAAATCTTGATGGATGAACATGGTATGTCCGATGAACTGGATGCGACTTTGCTCAAGGCGCGTGAGATTGAAGCGTACCGCCGACAGCATGAGGAGGAGGTTTAACATGCCAAATTGGTTTCGTCGGACAGTCCTGTCAATTATGTTCACGGCTTGCACCCTTCCTCAACCAACATCAGCAAGCACCTTAACCACACCAGAGATTATGGCCAGTACCGCCTGCCCTGATTGCCTTGATTACCAAGTCATTGGGGCGTGTTTATGGCTGACTTGCGGCCTAACGGGATGTCACGTTGCGACCTCGCTCAAAGTCAAACATCGATTACCGGATTTCGTGGTCATGAGTTATCCAGAAACCGGCAACGCTCCTTGGAAAGAGCTTGCGTTTATGGGCGCTCCAAATCCAATGGCCAAAGGTGGGGGGCATCGAAGTCGTGGCACGGTGCAGGGTATCGACAGTCCGACGCTTCGCTTTAACAATGCGGATGTGATAGGGCATCCTGGTGCGGCCGTGGTGTTTTCAATGTTGTCGAGTTTTGGCTTTTTTATTGAAAGTCGTGTGACGCCTCTTATGCCTCATTATCTTTCAAGCCTAGACCCGATAGGTTGGCGCTTTGATATTCCCGACCGATTCACTTTCGATGGCCTGAACCCTCTCAATCAATCACTGGGCAATTTCGGTGACGTTACCCCTCGTGGGGGATTTGTTTTGCAGCGCCATCCTTTTAAAGCCTCCGCTTTGGCCGCCTTCCGAGCGCTTCATCTCGTCACAAGAGCAAACCAAAGCCGGGTTTATCAACCTTTTGTCCTCACGTCAAAAGCAGGGTTTTGGCCTCCGGGCCCAGTCAGTGCGACGAACTCAGACACCGCTTTTCAAATGCTCCTACCAAAACGTCAAAACGACGCAAAAGTATGGCCTGAATTTGATGACACACTGATGGCCTCAGATCCGTACGCCAAACAAATGGCCGACGATGGCCAATACGCTTGGAACGTATGGCGACGTTACAAGGGCTGCAAACGACGCGGAGCAAAATTGCTCGCTCACTTTGGCAATTAATCACAACAAGGATTGGAAAATGAAACTCCCCTTTTTAACGCTGCTTATCGCTCTGCCCATTTCCTCAGCATCGAGCTCACCGATTAACGTAAGCATCGACGGCTCTGACATTCTCCACTACACACTGGGCGGTGGCTCCATCGTTCGTCATCCCGCTAGAGAACGAAAGCTCAACTCCGCCAAGCTTGGTTTAGGCTGGGACATGAATCTGCAGTGCGGTCTGCTCGACCCCAAGCTGACCATCAAAAATCAGCTCAACGGCTTGACCGAAGGCTTTCAAGACACCATGGGAAGCATGCTTGATAACGCTACCGCAGCCGTGAGCGCTTTGCCTGGTCGCTACATCCAAAAGAAAGATCCCGGTCTCTACGACATGTTGAGTAATGGTGTACTGCAAGGCAAGTTCGATTTTGCCGACATTAATACCTCATGTGAAAACATGGCCACAACCATGGTGGAAATGACCGGTGATGCTTATGGCACGATGGCCAAAGCCAAAGCTTGGAGCCAAGCAGTCAAAAGTGGCGATGCCGTCCAAGCCAAAAAAGACGTCGATAAGGACATGGGGGATTCCGGTATTACCTGGAAAGATGGTCGCTCTGCAGGGGGGCGCAATCAACCCGCCATTAATGCCACCAAAGACGCTGTAGAAGCGGGGTTCACCATGCTCAGTCAACGCAGTCAAAAGGCCAAAAAAGAAGGGCTTTATCGTTACTGGGATTCGCAGAAGGACATGAGCGAGTGGGTGACTGGCGTGATTGGCAGTCAATCTGTCCAAACGGGCGTGGACAAATCTAAGACCGGCGCAACACCGGGGATCGGTTTAAGCCAAGAAGTGAGTAAACACAGCCAAAAATTGGAGTTGGAACTGCGTGATGCGGTGACAGAGCAAAAGGAGACCTCTCACTTTCCTAAAGCACTCATCGAGGCCCTCAAAGAGAGCCAAGTGGATAAAAATACGTTGTCACGTATTGCAAGCGAACTGGCCCTATCTCATGCGATAGAAAAAGCGCTGTATGCACGTCGCACTTTACTGACAGGAAAATACGAAGTGAATATCGCTCAGCATAATGCGGCTCAAGACGACATCGATGATGCGGTGACGCGTCTTGAACGTGAAATTGACATGCTGCGCTACGAAGCGGAAGTGCGCCAACAGGTAGGGACTCGAACCGCTCAAGCCGTTGTGGATGATTACCGCTATCAAAGACCTCAGGTGCGTCCTTCAACTAAGACGGCACCATCCCAGTTCTTAAAAAGAGACCGTTTTAGCAACCGAACTCAAGGAGAGGAGTAATGACGATATCTAATTCTAAATGGAAACGCCCGTTCACCACTTTCAGTCTTTGTCTGTTCATCATCATGATTGCAACCGCTCTGATGCTGGTCATCGATACCCAACACCTGATTAATAACGCTTATTCGTTAATGTCTGTGGCTTGGAGGTTGTTGACTTATACCGTCATTTTTTTCAAATCCCCCTCAAAAGTTCGTGGTGGCTTATTCGTATTATTTCTCATCAATGAAGGCTTTATCTTTAGCTATTCTGTAGGAGGCCTAGCATGGTCGTAAATGATCCACTCTCAGCCCTATTAACCATGGAAGGTTGGTACATCGCCAACAAAATCATGATTGTCTTGAACCAAACCAACTTGCTTATTTTTATGCTGACGGTGATTGTGTTTCAGGTTTGGGTTGAGGTTGCCCAAGAAGGGGAAGATGAGGGCAATAAAGGTTTGCTGAGCCTTAACCGCACAGAAGTGAAAATGATCCTCGCGACTTTAGTGTGTTTGTTCGCAGTCCTCCCGATGTGGCCCGCGAACGTCAACACACTCCAGCTTGACCAAGACGCCAGCGAGCGCTGTGGTGTTGGCATCAGTTCAGGAGCCACATCATCAACCCAAACCACCTTTAATGGTGAGAGAGTGTTAGTCCCTGTTTGGTGGAGTCTGTGGCATTCGATTTCGCAAGGCATCACCAATGCTGCCGTTTCTTCGATACCGTGTCACTACGACATCGAGCGAAGCATGTTGCAAATTTCTCAGCTCGATATCCGCAGTGAACAGCTACGTCAAGAAACACAAGATTTCTACGAGCAATGTTTCACTCGCGCTCGTATCGCGATGAAAGCCGCCGCTCGTAAAGAATTGGTTGACCAAGATGACTTTGATGAAGCCAATTGGCTTGGGGGGCATTACTTTATGAAGACAAACCCCTTACTCCCCAAGAGTAGCTACAACGAGTTACAAGCAGAGAAGGCCGTGTTTAATTTCCCATATAATGCCTCACGGGATAACCCCGTACAACAGCAATACAGCAGCGCACCAGTCGATACCAGTGCAGCCTATCCTTACTGCAACGAATGGTGGGAGAGCAAAAACGGGCGTGCCGATGGACAAAGAGCGGGTCTGAAATGGCGTTTGTTTAATGATGTTGAGAAGCACAACACTGAATTGGTGGGGGAAATCTTAGACAGTCGTGGGTTCTTTGGCCGTTTCTTTGGTCCAGAGCTTACCCCTGAAGACAAAGCCGATATGTTGGTGCAACGTGTCTTAAGTGTTGAGAACCAATCCACGGACGGTCGCATCGTCCGTGGCTATGGCCAAGTGTTAAACAAGACGCTTGACCACGAAGCCAGAGAGGTTTGGAACGGCGGTGTGGGTTACTTGGGCGTGGAACTGGGTCACGCAATCATTGGCCCTGCCTATTTTGCTATTCGCGAAGCAATGCCTATGATTCAAGCTTTTATGATCACCGTTCTCATCGTTGCCAGCCCCATCGTTCTTACCATCAGTGGCTTTAATATGATGACGTTAATGTCACTGACTCTGAGCTACTTTGGTCTGCAGTTTTTGACCTTTTGGTGGGAACTGTGCCGAAGCTTAGACAGCAAACTGATTGAAGGGGTATACAACATGCACGACAACTTCAACCCAATAATAGGAATGATGAACGGCATGGATAATTCCATCTTAAAGCTGACAATGATTGTCTTTTACGTCATTGTGCCCGCTGTATGGTTTGGGATACTCGGTTACACCAGTTACAAAGTCAATGGCGTCTCGATAGACAGTGCCGTTGAAAAAGTAAATACAACAGCTCAAAAAGGAAGCGACAGAGTAATTAAATTCATAGGTAATAAAGTCTAAATTTGATGCCTTTTTAAAGGCTAACCAAGAAGGCCGTTAATAGAGAATATGGGATTCTGAATTAATTGCCTTCTTAGAAAGGTTATATGTACATATAAATAGGTAAGAGTGATCGAGTTACTTATAACTCAGAATGTTTGTAAGTGAGGAGCTGTATTAAATTGAGGTACTAAGATACTCTGAAAAGTCATGTGAGCTTAAGCATTATATTAATTTATCAGGAAGACCTATAGAACTCCTCATCTTCTTCATACTCCGTACATTCTTCATGTGCTTTAGTAAATGCTTTCAGCCAATCGGAGAGTTCATCACTCGATTTTTTATTTAAAGAACAGACCGCTTCATCAAAACTCATACCTTCTGCACACAAAGCATTACGTTCAGCTTCCGCTTCTGCGTGTAGTCGATTGGATTTGTCTTCCAGGTAAGCCTGACGCCATCTCTTCAAAAACGCTAACATAATACCTCCTTTCATCTCATAGCTTGACTTTACTCCGTTATGAAACTTAACGCAATAAGTCTAGCTAGTTGTGACTTTTATTTAAGTAGAAACTGTGCAGTAGATTAGACAGCAAACTGATCGAAGGGGTATACAACATGCACGACAACTTCAACCCAATAATAGGAATGATGAACGGCATGGATAATTCCATCTTAAAGCTGACAATGATTGCCTTTTACGCCATTGTGTCAGCTGTATGGTTTGGGATACTGGGTTACACCAGTTACAAAGTCAATGGCGTCTCGATAGACAGTGCCGTTGAAAAAGTAAATCAAGCGACTCAAAAGGGCGTTGATGTGGCTAGGAATACGGCGGCCGGGGCAGTTAGAAATTTTTTCAAAAGCTAAAAAATAGGTAGGTAATTAAGAGCTATGGCAACTTTAGTAGGTGTCATAGCTCTACATTAAACTATATTAGTAACGTGTCGTATCTTCATAATAATTATTAACCCAACTATCTTCATAAAGTTGCTCTTCCGCCTCAACCCATGCATCCAAAATAGCATCACTCTTATTTAGGTGATTTAAAGCACTTTCCGCCTCATCAAAACTTATACCTCCTGCACACAAAGCATTACGTTCAGCTTCGGCTTCTGCGTGTAGTCGATTGGATTTGTCTTCGAGGTAGGCCTGACGCCATCTCTTCAAAAACGCTAACATAGTACCTCCTTGCATCTCATAACTTGACTTTACTCCGTTATGAAACTTAACACAATTCATCTGGACAATTTGTTTCTTTTAAGTGGTTGACAATCCTCCCTAAACTCAATTAACCTCGGGCCGTTTTCGTTGAACACTGACGTAAAGTGTTAAGCACACGGGCAACCCCCTTAAATGGCTTTCTGAAACGTGTCGCGATTTCTTTCTGCTTAGCAAGAAAGAAATTGGAAAGCATTCTTTAACTGCCCTTAGCGCAAGCTTTGGCGCTATCACCACCCACCAGGGAACCTTTCCCTGTGGGCAAGTGTTCCCTGTTTGTATTACAGGAGCAACACATGGACTTTTCAACTTTACTCGTTAACGTGGTTTTTTGGGGTCTCTTACTCACTGTCCTTTGGCTAGTCGTAAGCAGTAACATCTCTACCGCTTACTTTTCTGCATATTTGTCGCTCATCAAGCGCAATTATTTACCCATATTCATTATGTGGTATGCAAAAAAACTAGCAAATAGAGCTTAACCACAACAACCTGTAACCATTACTTACCTCTAGGGAGTTCATTTCCTAGAGGGATGACTCCCTTTATTAAGGAGTCATTTTATGGAAAAAATACAACCGCAATTCTCAAAGCACATCAAAGAGAAAACCTTAGAGGTGGAGGCATTGGATTTTGTGGATATCACAAACCAAGCCAAAGAAGCGGGTTTCTACTTTGAATGCACTGGCATCAGTCGGTTGGCATTTAACACCGTTGTTAATGTTCCTGAAACACTTCAAGAATGCTCGCAAGACAGCTTGATACGTCAGTTGCTAAAGCTTGCCTGGAGAGCAGCACGGAAAGTGCCAGAATCCTCGCAGGTTACGTTCACCGTTTGCAAACCGCCAACAGTGGATAGCATCTACATTAATCAGCCTGTCGATTTATTTTGCAGCATTGAACTCAGCAATGAAAAAATACCGATGTTAATCATTACGACGAAAGAAGAAGTTTTGAAATACATTGAGTCATAAGTCCATCGATTAGATAGACAACCACTTCACTCACCCATGGGGCTCCTCATGGGGGCTCCATTTTACTTTGGAGCCCTTATGAATTACAAAAACTCTTACGGTAATGGAAAGCTACTAAAACTTGAAGTTAATGATTTTTCAGAACACTACTACAAGCTTACTCAGCCTGTGACACCTCAAGAGTTACTAGAAATTGCCCACGCAATGGCTGCTGACAGTTTTGCTAAAGGTGAAGCTTTGAGTAGTCCTGAACACACAAAGCATATTCTCTCTGGCCTTTTACAAGGCATAGAAAGAGAAGTATTTGGTGTGCTGTTTTTAGATAATCAACATCGGATCATTAAATTTGAGACGTTGTTTTATGGCACAATTGATGCTGCTTCTGTTTATCCTCGTGAGGTTGTAAAACACACCCTAATGTGGAACGCGGCTGCAGTGATATTTTGTCATAATCATCCAAGTGGCATCGCTGAACCAAGTCAAGCTGACAAACGCATTACTCGAAAACTACAAGATGCATTAAGCATGATTGATGTGAGAGTGCTGGATCACTTCATTGTTGGTGAAACCGTAATTTCATTTGCTGAGAGGGGCTGGGTTTAATAACTAGCACCTCAACAAAAAACTTAACCCATAAGGGCAATACATGTCCTTATGGCTAGGTATTGTCCTTTTTAGAATTTGAGATTAGGGCATATCTATGAGCCAAAATTTAAACATACAAGTTACTTTTCTGAGTAACTTTAACTTAGTGCACGATAAGGCAGAAAATCTACAAGACGATAAAAGACTTGGTGATGTGCTCAATCAACGTGAAACGCTAAATTGTTCTCACTGTGATTTTCACGAGGTTCGTAACCTTTGTGAGTTTATCGATGACTATGACATGAATATTAGCTGCGAAGACTTAAGCTCTGCCTTCAAAGCTCATTCAATTCTCGAGCAATTGCGCCAAGAATTGAAAAACAAGCCTTATATTAATGCTAGTTCGGTAACAGAACTAAAATTAATACTATTGAAAAAAGAGGTTTTAGAACTGTTTAATCTTATATTCTTACCAAAAGGTACCTGTACCTTTCATTACATCCACTTTCAATTACTGGATGCAAAGTTCAACCAGTACTGAGCGTAAAAAAACGTTCAAAAAAGTGAAGAGCTAGAATATAAAAATTAAACCGATTAGAAGGGGAGGGCAGTAATGCTCTCCTTTTTTATTTGCTTGTGTACCCAATGAACAAGAAAAGGGAGGCTGCGCCAAAGGGTAAAGGGACAAGGGAAGGGTTTTCCCCAAGGGAAAAGCCCTATCCAAAAAGGGAAAGGGATTCATCGCAATACTTAAAAGTGGCGATTTCACCCTGAAATCCAAACCAAAATAAAACAAAAAGCCTTTAAAAACAATAACTTAAAAACGAAATCAAAGTGGAGAAACTTAATCATCAAAATGCTGTTTCAGTAACTGGGCAACCGCCTCGTCTATTTCTTTAATAAGGCTTTTTGGCATACGACTAAATTCATAATTCACCGTTCTATTGCCTTCTTTTCGACGCGCAAATTTGTCTTTTTCCTGAAAGTCTCTTAACTGCTTAGTGATGACTTTAGCTTTTTTAGGTACGGAGAGCTGTAGCTGTGCCTCAGCCTTGTATAACTTGATTAACACATCTTTATACTGCTCAGCTGGCAGTTGAGAGTCTACCTTTTCTAGCTGAACACCAACCGATTGTACTAAAGCAGATAAATCTAATTGCCTTTCTGAATAAGCCTTATCAAGTTCTAATAACATCTTATAGTCAGGGTAGGTGAGTTCTGACTGAACAGGAAACAGTTCCAGCATAGATTGAGGAACTGATGCTGCTTGTATCGCTCTACTTACTTTAGCAGCCGACATCCCCTCACTTAAGGCAATATCTTTCTGGTCCATGCCATTGTCACGCAGAATAGTTAAACGCAAACCAATTTCACGTAAGTTGTGCTCTCGAGCAGTTTGAATATCTGCCGCAAGTTGACGAGCATCTGCTACCGTTAGGTGTTCATCTGTTACTAAAACGTCTAGCCCAGTGTTTATGAATATAGCTGCAGCACGACGGCGAGAGCCATCGAGGATCTCAATTCGCCTGTCGTCACAACTGCGGCCAATCGCAGGGAAGAATTGATTCAGCCCAAGAGTACGTGTGATATCGGATACTGCAGCTTCAGTTAATGCACTCTGGTCACGCCCATTCGTAGACATCTCAACGAAAGTTACTTCTTTGAGTCGGTTTGCATCAATATGCTTTAACTTAAAGGTCGCTTTTTTTCCAGATGCCAAGGTGAAAGTTTGTGAATGTGGTTCTGAGGAATTTGACTTACTGATCAATTCTTTTGTAGCAAGAGTTCTACCTATAGTTTTACGATTTTTCATTTCACATTACCTGTTCAGAACGTATGTATTCAATTCGGTCGAATACTGCTTTTGAGAAATTTTCGGTAGCAACTCGTGCATTTTTTAATGCATCAGCACTACCAGCATAGTTTGCAGGATTAGCAGAAATTACGGTATCGAATGATTCACCACATCTTTCAAAAGCATCTAAACGCGGTAGAGCGGCATCTAACATATCACCACCAAAGATTTCTTTCGCAAAACTATGGCAAAGTTTATGGTCTGCTTTATTCGCTAATTTAGACATAAAGCCGATGTTAGCCTTGGGAACATGAGAGTTGCCGCTTTCCTCAATGATTGAAAATAGTTCAGGAAGTCTCGATAAGTACTTCAAAGTACTATGAAAGTCTACTTGAGCAGGAGGAACTGGCGTCATCAAAATGTCTGCAGAGGATAGGGCATTGATGAGGAATGCATCTAAATGTGGCCCGCTATCAACGAATATAAAATCATAATCTTTATTTATTTTATTAATTATATTCGTTTGAAGGATCTCATTAATGTTTTGACCTGGCAGGTGTTCTTCACAGAGAGTTTCCCATTTGGATGCTATAAATGCATCTTCAATCGAAGCAGGTATCACATCTACTCCAGGAACGCCAGACTCAACAATGAATTCTTCTAGAAGCTCTTCACGAGTTACATCTTGGAGCATTGCTTGTGCTGCTGTGGTCTCAACTGAACCAATAGCGTAATTGTGGGACAAGAACATTGTCGCTGAAGCTTGAGGATCCAAATCAATCACAAGAATTCTTAAGTCTTCGTGCAATAAATGAGGATGTGCTCTTAGACCGTGTGCTAATGACACTGAACTTACAGTCTTTGATACACCACCTTTTAGACTAGCTATGTTGACAATAAATGCTTCTTTATGACGATCTCTATATTTAGGGATGTCTCTATGTTTGTAGATGTCGATAATATTTTGAATGCTCATCGCATAAACGTGAGTACTTCCAGCTTTACGTTTTGAAAACGTATAACCAGCTTCTTCCATCTCAGCTACAGATTTGTCTACGATTGCTTTTGACAGCTTTGGTAATTTGGCAACATTAGCTTTTGAATAGTGCTGATAGAAGTCAACAACATCAAATTCAGCTTTGTGGTTGTTTATCTCATCTGTTAAAGCAGATAACATTCTCACAGAACGTTCAGCTATTCTTGTGATGTGATTATTAGACATGCTAGAAATCTCCGTTTGTGCAGCATTTTAGCAAAAATACCTTATTCCTGCATTTTACACTACAGTTTGTCTTTCTGCATATCTTTTTTTACGGTATTTCTAGATCTGATGTGTGTATTTCATTGATAATTCTAGTTATCCACATTTCCACATCTCTATAATAGTTATATTTTATTTATGAAGATCTATAAGGATCTATAATACTATATAGATTCGACTTTCTCTTTAATATTCAATGCCTTGAGAGGTTAACTATTACTTTTTACTCCGCTAAATAGATCTTATTACTCCGGTTAATAGATCGTTTTACTCCGCTAACTATTACCTCTTACTCCTGCTTTTAGATCCTTTTGCTCCGCTAATTATAACCATTTACTCCGATAAGTATTGATTTTCTGTGAGTTTTTTTCCCTTTGTGTGCCTAATTGGTGGGGAATTTGATGAACTATGACCTTTTACTCCGCAAAAGAGCATTCTAAATGCCGATATCGTTATTCTATGACTTGTTACTCCGGTTTTTATGGCTATAATTCTAATTAAATGACCTCTTACTCCGATTTGGGCGGAGTAGAGAGTCATAGTTAACCTAAAGTTGGCGACAAAAAGTAATCTTTAAAGATTGAACGGAGTAAAAGGTAATAGTTATGAAGCGGAATGAGGTTGTGGATTCAAAAGTACATAAGGAAGGTACTATTACTAGCGCTGTATCTACAGATATTCATAGTGACTTTTTCAAGAAATCCCACGCACTTGTCTTTTCTCGCCTATCACTCTCACCTGTTGAACATGATATTTTCGCTTTACTGTTGTCTAGGTTGCACAAAGATCAATGGGAAGATTTTATTTCAGGTAAGACCCCAATATCACCTAGTTATGAATTCAAGAGCAAGATCCTTTGCGATTGGTTTTGTGTAGAGAAGGAGGATCTATATAACATCCTCTACAAACCATCAGAACGTTTATCTGAAAAGAAGATAGGTGTTACTCATGAAGGTAACTCATTTGATTTTATTCCTCTTTTCAAACGTGTTAAGTACCAAAATGGAACTTTAACAATCAAACCGAACGATGAGTTGATCACTGAGTACTTGGGTATTTCACAAGGTCACGCTCAGATCCCTCACAAATCCTTCAGGAAAATAAAAACTGAGCATGGCAAAAGGCTATACACGATGCTTTGTCGGTTTAAATCTCCACATACAGAGCTTCATGCTCAGAGTATTGAAGAGCTTCATGGCTTTTTTGGCTTACTTGATAAGCAGGGTAAGATTTTGAAAAAGACTTATGCTGTTAATGCTAATTTTATAAAAAGAATTATAAAGCCAGCCATTCAGGAGATCGACGAAAAGGAATCTAGGATCAGCTTCCAAATTGATGAGAAGACAGGTAACTATGGTTTCTCATACGTAAAAGATGGAAGAAAAGTTGTTGGTATAAAGTTCCTATTCAAGTGGACTCAATCAGATAGACCTGCGAAGACGTCTGAAAAAGGTGAGTTGAAATATGAGGATGCACTTAGAACATACCTAGATATCACTGAAAAGCGTTGTATACCAACTACGGATGAGGTGCTCAATCTCAAAGCTAATCTGGTTGAGATGGGAACAGATGGCTATGACCTTAGTGGTGAGTTTTTCACTTTACTAAGAGAGGCTCAGGAGGCCATTGCGGACTTGGACAACCTAGAGGGATAATTACCCCTCACTTTGAACGGCAAGTGAGGGATGTTTACTTGCCTTCTAGCATAGAAATGTGTCTGCGAGTTTACAGAGCTAAGCTCTTCAAGGAAGCACATTACTTTTCATGTGTTTGATTTCTGGTCGAGAGCTTGTAGAAGCGTTTCAAGTGACTTTAGTATATGGTCATGCTCTTCAGGTAGAGCTGATATAGTTCTAACGAGATTTTTTTGTATCGGCCTCAAAGACAGTTCAAGGGAATCATCTATCCCGAGAATCTCACAGACTTTCGCTAAATTATCACTCCTAATAGCTCTTCCTTCTTTCCACAAAGGTATGGTTGAACGGGCAACTTTACAACGACGTGCTATTTCTGAGTTACTCAGGGTGCTTTCAAGCAGTGCTTTATGTACTCGTTTTTCAAGACTATCCATTTCCACTCCATACAAAGCTAGAGGTTTATCAAACTGCTTTTAATCGCTATTCCTTATCTTCGAGAATACTGATTACGTGCTCTAATTTATAATAATGTTTATCAGGTAGCTCTTTTATCATTTGAATTGCACGAACTTTAAGCGGTTCAAGCTCGATAAAGGAATCATTTCCAATTAATTCACTAATTTCAACTTTCAAAAGGGCACATAGTGATAAGAGGTTATCAGTTGAAATGCTACCTCCATTCAGCCAATGATTAACACTTCCTCGTGTTACGCCTAATCTGCGAGCGATCTCGGATTGACTTAAAGTGCTTGAACTAACGAGAGCTTTTAAACGTTTTTGTAAATTAGAATCAGGCAATTTCTCTTCTCTGTTGTCATACCATCACATTGAGATCATAACTGGTGTTTGCCACTAAAAGAATTGACAATAAAGATATACGTGTATATTTTAGCTATACGCTCTTTAAAAACCAGCCCATTTATGTCGTTGAGCCTTGGCGCTTTCAACCCACTCGCGCCACCTGTGTCGGACTCACCGCAATGAGTCCGACTTTTTTTTATTAACAGAACTTCTATGTCAAGTGCCTAAGCCATGATGGATGAGAGAGGATTATCCAGATAATGATTAATTATCAATCGATTAGAATTAATTTCTTGAAAAACTAACTGTAATTTAAAGGTAATTAAAGTGTTAATTGATATTACAAGTTGTTGATTTTTATGTTTTATTTATTAATGCTTAGTAAATAAGCAATGCTTAACATTACCTTATGCAATTGGTTTTCTATTGTGGTGCACTTTTTTGTGATCTATTATCCAAAAAACAATGCAATCAAGTGGCTTATCAATCGAAGCTCTTTAAATCTTTGGTGACTTTTATACTTAAATGACGAAGTAAGCGACAAAAATGCAACAAATGTGATGTTTAAGTTGCATTTTATAATTACTTTGAATATGTTTACGCCAGAATAATTCATATCATATAAGCACACGGGCAACCCCCTTAAATGGCTTTCTGAAACGTGTCGCGGTTTCCTCTGTTTAGTCAGAGAGAAATTGGAAAGCATTCTTAACTTACTGTGACCCCCTTGTTTTGGGGAGTACACTTTAGAGCCTAGGGCCTACCAAATTGCGCATAAGTCGCTAACTCCAGTCTACACGGTGTTTTTATACTGTGTCTGGCATCTTTACTACCTAAAAATAAATGGGTTTACCTCCCCAGGACTCAGTGCATCTGTTCCTTGGAGATAATGGGCTTTCGCCCTGTTTTTTGCATCAAAATTCATATAAAATACTGTATGTATGTACAGCTATTTATAATTTTTAAGTAAGAAGGTAGATAGGGATGTTCCAAAGCGTTCAGCGTTTTTTTAGTTGGCTATACAGTGAACCTCAACAATCAGAAAGAAAAACATGCTCTGGCATCATTGCGCCGGAGGGCTTCGTCGTACCAAGAACGAGTGAAGATTTGGGGAACGATGAGATTATCCAGGATAAACTTAGAGTCTTAAAGCGCAGTGGCCTTGCGTTGCCGTTTGAGCTTTGGCAAGAGTTTGTCGTGGATACGGTCGTGAATTACGCCATGTACTGCCAAGATTTGCCGGCTTCTGAGTCTTACCATCACGCAGGCAAACGCGGTCTGCTATTGCACAGTTTAGATGTTGCTATCTACGCGATGCGTATCCGCCGCAACTTCATATTGCCACCAAATACGGCACCTGAAGACGTGATCCATCGTGAAATCGTGTGGGTTTACGGCGTCTTTCTTTGTGCACTTTTGCATGACAGCGGCAAAATCAATGACGTTGAGATAGAGCTCTTTGAGCCAAACTCTGAGCCAACAAAATGGAGTTTAGCATTAGGGCCGATCACTCAACCATACCGATGCCGATACCTTGCAGAACGCCAATACACGACTCACCAATACACTGGCCACAGTCTACTAGGTCATGTACTTAGCCATGATGCAATGCTCGCAATTTCAAGTGACAGAGCGCTGTATCAAACGATGGTTGAATATTTAAGTGGGCATAAGAACCCAGACAATGTGATTTCTCAAATTGTTATTCAGGCTGATGCGTCCAGCGTGGCACAAGATCTTGGTGCGGATAAAGAAGGCATTAACCTCGCTGCAGAGAAAGCGCGTGGAGCGCCGACATCGTTGGCCAGCCAATTGCGATTGACACTCTCGCATTTGCTTGAGAAAGGCACGATACCGCTCAACAAGAAAGGCGCAGAGGGGTTTGTCGATGGTGAACATATTTATTTGATGAGTAAACCCATTGCTGATCGTATTCGCACGGCTTTGCTTGAGCGTGGCATTACTTCAGTGCCACAAAGTAATTCAAAGTTGTTTAATGAACTGCAGCAACACAACCTGATAAGACCTAATGAACAAGATCTTGCTATCTGGAAGTGTGAGGTATTCCTATCAGAACAAGATTGGAAAAAGACGTTTACTTTCATTTGTGTTCACTGGCCGTCGTTACTGCCAGAAGGAAAGCTTGAGCAGATCAAAGGTCATATCGAAGTGATTGAGAATCAGGATTCACCGGGCTCTAAAGAAGCAGGCGCATGTGACAAAGAAAAAGAGACTGCACCAATTTCTAAAGCCTCCCCTGAGATTGAGACAACGGATTCCCGTGCTCCACAGAAAGAGGAGATTAATGAGGATTTAATGAAGTTTATGACTTCGTTGAATGAGCCAGCATCGCAACCTGTTGATACAAAGAACGTAGTGTCTGAGCCAGTTTCTCAAGCCGTTGCCACAGTAAAAGAAGACTCTGAGCCAGAAATGACTTTGTCTTTTGACGAGATGAATAAAGAAAAAGACGGTGTTGAAGATGCACTTGAGGCGCTTAAAAAAGAGCACATTCTTTTGAAGGAAATCGACCTTCGTCGAGTCAAGGGGGCTGAACTGGGCATCGCTTTTTGTGATTGGATTGATGCGGTGCTGAAAGGAGGCGTTCATAAAGTTAATCAGCAAGATGCGATGTTCCATCGTGTTGAGCAGGGGTTGTTTGTCGTTTCCCCTACAGCCTTTCGCACGTTTATCAACGAGCGTTGTAAATACGGCAAACAGAATAGTTATAGCGAAGTACAGCAGGGGTTACAGTTCCTAGGACGCCACATTGTTAATAAAAGTGGCCGAAACGTACATAAAGCGTTGGTTAATCAAGAGGCAACCCAAGCACTCAATGGCTTTGTATTTCCAATCACTGCAGATTGGTCAGAGCGATATGCGATTAATCCGCATGTGACATTGGAGAACAAAGAATGATTCAAAGCAGGGATGTATTAGCAAGTGAGCTGTGTCATGTGGTTGTAGCAAAACTTGCTTACCTAGCAGGAACGGGCCAAGGAGAGATGCTCAAAACTGTAGGTGTGAGTGATAAACAAATCATTCAGCTAAACAAGTTGTCTCTTAACGAAATTAATCAACTCGTAGCCAAAAACCAAATAGACGTTAGAGGATTCGTCAACAGCGTGTTGGACGAGCTGAATGATGACGTGCCGGAGCAATATAAAACTTACCTTGAGTACGGTGCGAATAACAAAATGATGTTTCGATACTTCAACGTGCAAGCAGCACAGTGCAGTAGTTGGAGATCGAGTTTAACCATTGAGCCGCCATTTCGAGCAAGAAGTATTGCACATAAGAAGCACAGTGCGGTGTGCAAAGCATTACAAGCGGAAGGGCCATATCAACAAATCAGCGCAGAGGCGTTACTGAAAATTGCAAAAACCTATCAGGTCAGCCTGTGTGCGCTATGGAAAGAGTTAGAAGAGTGGAACAAATATGACCAATAATAAAACGAAGAAAAAGAAAAACAAACTAGGCTCGTTGGTTGCAAGTGCGGAACTTGCGTTGCATAGCATTGATACATTGCGCTTATGGAACCCATCAAAGAAGAGTAAATCGCTGGGTGCCGGTGTGTTCTTTTCGAGAGCTTCAACGTTAGAGTATGCAGCGCGTCAAAATGACCCGTATGCCGATTATGCGTTACTTGTTATCGAAAATGCTTTAGATGCGGCCATGAGAACGTGTCAAGAAATCGAAGCGGCACTGCCTGTGCGCAACACTTCACGAGTGTCATACCACGAGGCACTTAGCCGAGATCCGATCACCAAAACCATCAAAACAACCACACGTTTTGGCTGGCGCTTCGTTGCTCTTATCGAGCAATTCGATATCACAATGGTTCGTTTATCTGATGCCAATTTCAAAGCCCAGATCACGCGTAAGGAAACGGAAGACTATCGCAGTAAAGCACTGTCAGCGATACGAAACGTCATCACTCTCTCTGTTCAAATGCAACATTCTGGTATCACTCGCCATGATGTCGCAAGCAATAATGCAAAAGCGCAAGCCGCTCAAGAAAAATTAGGCGCAATTCCATTAGAAGTGCTTGAAGGTATCGAACGAGCGCAGTTTGCGCCTGAAATTAACGCTTAAGTCTACAAAACGTCATTGGCTACGGATAGAAAATGAAAAAGAACAAAGCGAAGGCACCAAAGAATAAAAAAACGCGTAATAAAGCGTTTAAGGGTGATACGCAATTCGATGATATATTCGAACACCTGGCCGATGGCGTTAATGTCGAATCAGAGGGAATTGAGGGTGAAAGCGTTATTGATGAGACGGTGACGCCAACCCGCGTGCATGTCCAGGCACCAAGGCCAGAAAGTGAAGAAGCGGAGATGACGTACAAACAGCGTCGTCAGCAATCGTTAAGAAAGCTTGGGATGAAACTGAAAGATAGCATTGAAGCGGGTGATACCCAATTGCCTGGCTTTAACCCTGAGCGGATTACCCTGGATATTAATGGGAACATAAAACCGGGTCGCGTTACGTTGCCGGTGTATTATAAAGCGATCTTAAGCCGCTGTAAGAACTTGATTAATGATTACAGCGTCTTACCCAGCCTGAGTGCCACTTGCCCTGGTATGAACCAAAGAATCGTCAGGATCCGTATGGCGCAAGTGCTTGCAGTGTTATTGACGTCAACCGAGTTCGCCGGCGGACGTATTGGGCGACTCTGCCAAGGCTCTGGCATCACTCCTGTCGCTTTTTCTGAGTTACGTAGTGCTTTTATGCTTCGCTTTGGTTTTGAGATAAGTGAGAACACCTGGTATAGCGCTATTCACCGTTTACGTGTTTCTGGTCTTCTTCAAACTATGGCCGTTAACGTGCCGGTCGAAGTGGAAAACGCAAACGGTGACAAGGTAACGATTGTTCGCAGTGCGGCCTCCTATAAGCAATTTACAGAGCGTTTCTTTAGAGAGTTCAAAGTGACGCGATACAATAATGTTATGTCTCTCATTGAAGCTGGCGTTAGCAAAATGAAGAGTCATGGTTTCATATTTAAGTGGGTTAATTTCTCATGCTTGGCCAATAGCGTTCGTGATCGAGTGCAGGCCTCCTTCCTTAACGATTTGATTGAACAAGTCGCGCCAGTTTCTGGCTTTCGAAACTTCTCTACTGTCCCCTAGATACATAGATTGATGTTTATGCCTCTTCACTGAGGTCGATTCTGTACGTCTAACGTTTTTATATAACCAAATGGAATGTTAAATTGAACATCTATAGCGTTCATTCCGTTTTTCAGCACGGTTAGCTCGACTTGGCCACCGATGTTGGATGGATGTTATCCACAGAACTGCCTCTCTTTTGTTCAAATGTTCTGTTTTACACAATAAGTAGGGGGTTAGATAATGGAGTTAAAAAAGAAGGCTATGCCCCATAGCCGTTATTTGAAGTTAATAGATAAAATAATAGATAAAAATAGAGGGTCGCATTTCATGCTTTATTTGAGACCTCCCATTCCCAGCGCAATTGGCTTCAACACATCTAAGATCTTTCTCTGCGCATGGGAACGGGCCCCCATTGACACGTACCATCAGTAGCATGGCGATAAGCCCTGAGAGCGCGATAGGTCAACCGCATTTTTGGTCGCAAGCGACCGGGTCTAGCAGGGAGGAGGGGCAAGATTTAAGCCACTTCTAATGCATTTATACCACGGATGTGGAAAGCCTTACGTTGACTGATTTTCGCTGCGCTCATTCTATATGTCGTCGCGCAGCTCCTCCATGAATAGACGCTTTTCATAGGGTGACCAGTCAAATCGAATGAGTCAGGGCACGGGGGAACTCCGCTTTCCTTAACAAACCCTTCAATCACTTTGTCATTCTTAGAAATGACTTGAATCGTTGCAAAAAACCAGTTTTCAGCGGAATAAGACCTAATTCGATGTCATACACCCAGGGGGCCGGTGTTGTCGAATTGTAATACGTTAACCTTTGCGAGGATGTTAATTTACTCTCAATTCCTTCTGGATAGTTGACACAACAGCAAGGCTCAGGCTCGTCAATCCCGATCATATCCCTCTCCTCGAAAACTATCGTTTCAATAAACTCATCTAGATTTGAACCCAAAAAGCATAGTTCTCCATCTGAGTAATAAAAATTCCCATGTTTATCTATATATAGGTAAGCTGCAAATTCAGGCACTTCGCCAATTGGGCACAAATCTAAAGGGAGTTTATAATCCTCAATCATTTCCTCAACATTTTCTTTTACGCGATCAAAGTCCTTACTCGTTAGGAGTAAAGGTCTCTTATAACCATCCGAATCAATTAAAGTGAGACCGTATATATTTCTCAGGATTCTTTTGATATTGTCATTGATTGAATAGGAAGAATACTCTTCTGGTAATTCAACCATACGTTCACTACTCCAACCTATGGAGACTAAATACTCTTCATTTTTTTGTTGCATTGTCTATTAATCCATCTTTACGGCCTTGGTGCAACAAGCCCATTCTTTTTAGGTTATATGATTGTTATTGATATACTTTATTTCAAGATAAATGAAGATATTTAAATCTATAGATTTGTTGAAAGTTTAACATTATAAGTGATTGATAAAAAAGGTAAATATAACAATTAAATGAATGATTTAGTTGCTCTCAAACCTGAAGAAGTGTTATTTTCGCCATAGTCAATTTAATTCAGCTATTTAACGCATCATTTCATGAAATTCAGTACTCAAAGAAAAATTTATCGCTCACGAAAAAAATTTCACTTTTTTATTTATCGTACCAGTCGAATAATATTGCATCTGGTCGGTGGGATATTTTTGGGCCTTATGTCTGCCGCATTCTGGGAGGAATATAATAGTGGAACAATGACGAGCTACAAAATGGGGTATCGTAGGGTAATAGAAATTCCTGAATTCTTTCAGTTTTTTTCATTACTCGCAAGCGCGTTTTTTGGTTTAATTGCTTTCTGCTTTCTGGTTTGTACTTTTATTTATATCATTAAAGGGTATTGTAAAGATGAGTATCAAGCGTCAAGAAGAGAGTGGAGGAAAAACAGGCGTGATAAAAAACTAAAGAAAAAAGCTGATGGTAAGCCTTAACGACAAAGTGGCTTGGTGCAAAAGGTGTTTCTGAGGTGCCCATCTGAGCACCTCTTAAATTTTTGCAGCAAGTCTATCAGCCGTACAGTTTGTTACCAATAATTAACAAAGCCAAAGGGACAATTATGGGTGAACCGTAGACCACTATTTTTTTACCTAATGTAGCCTCACCAGTAGGTAAACCATAACTATTTTCCCCCTGAGTTCCTTTCCAAAAGCAAAGTAATAAGTTGATTACAGGTAAACCTAACACTATAGATAATACAGGATGCCAACCAATATCTTTCAATCGACCATGAGCATAAATAAGAGAAATTGGAATCTGAATCATCCAGAGGCTCATTGCATTGTAATGCATACTATATCCACTATCAAAACGCAAACTTTGCAATGGCTTAAAGCCATCTAGCGCTAGAATTAACTCCTTTGACAAAAGTTGATGGGTAATTGGGTAGTTCAAAAACTCAAATATCATGTACTGTGTAAAAACTGGTAAGAACAACCAGACGATAATCATGTAGAAAGTAAACTCTACTCGTCCCAATCTAGGGCTCTTACTCTTGAGTTCACTTTTCTTATTAATAGGTGATTTTTTTTTCATACTCCTCGGTGACAGAGCGTCATCCAGCAATAACGAAAAACAACTTTTACAAATTAAGGACCCTTCAACTTTTTTCAGCTCTTTAATATCAAAACTATTATTACATTTATTACACTTCATCAGTATCAATCCTACTTATTTAAACAAACGACCGTCTTGAGGGGAGAGTAATTGTAGACTTTGCACTATAAGGCCTTTCTCAGTGAATTCACTAAGAAAACAACAACCACTTCAATATCAATGATTTAGGTATAATACCAATTTAATATTTTATTGCTAAAACAATTTAACTCTGAAGTCACGACCATAATCAAACTCGGTCAAAAATCGTCTTGCGTACCACTTTTTAAAATACCTGAATTTGGTGCGAAATTACGCATGAAAAGAGGTACCTTTATGAGTATCTATTTTCATGCAAAAATCCAATCAGAGATCAATATAAACCAACCAAATAAGCCGCGTTTTACATCGTCACATTTATTTGAATAACAAGAGAATAAACCATGAAAACTCATTACACAGTGTGTCTGCTCGCACTGACTTTGCTTGCTGGCTGTGAAAAAGAGCCCGCTAACCAAACTGAAGCGATGGCGACTTCCAAAGTTGAGAAACCCCAAACAGTAGAAGAGCGCATCGCCGCAAAAAATGCTCAAGATTGGGAAGATGGCCGTGTTTATATTACGGAAAATAACTACGTCATTTACGACCAAGGGACGGGAAAACCTAGGTACTTTGTCTTTAAAGCGAAAGAGTGGCCACGAGAAGATTTAAATAATAAAGCCTCTTATGACTTACCTCGTGTGGTTTTTCGTTGGGATAATGCCAGAAAGGAAGCAGAAGACCATTATGATCAGAAAGATAAAGTTTGGAGCATCAAAACCGATGGTACCGATTTACGTTTGGTCGCGGATGAGTTTACAGGGATGGTGCGTTTAATGCGGATGTCGCCGAATAATCGCTATTTAGCTTTAGCCTATTCGACTGGCGAAGGCATGTTCAAAGTGATTAAAGATCTGAAAACTGGAGAGTATACGGAGTTGGGGCACTCACGGGGTTACCCTGAATTTTTATGGGCAGAGGACAGCAGCTATCTCTATTATGACGACCAATTTAAACACTGGAAGTATACTTTAGCAACGGGTGATAAAGAGAAAATTAAAACTAAATTTAATGAATTCTCTGTTATCTATCAAGGGAAACGCATTATCGTGTCTGACCTAGGTGTTGGTGTCTATGATGAGAGTAAAGATAAGCGTTTGTATGAGGTTATTCCGGACGAAACGAGCTCCGTCAGAGACGCTAGGTTTCGAAACCGCTCGATTAGCCCAGATGGTCGCTATGCTTGGGCTGAGACTTATACTAAGCGCTATCTTATTGATGTCGAGAACAAAACGTTTCAAATGGAAGAAATTGTCCCGCGCGCAGTTGGGACATTGCGGTATTTTGATGTTTTAGGCAAAGATGCAAAGTTTGTACGCTACGGAGCTGCGCAAGTGATATTAAGTCGTTTCATGGACAATAAAAGATTTGGTCCTTATTTGATGTGGAAGCAGATTGGGACAGGACACAGTGCAACGGACTCCTCTCTCTACAATGCCTTTGCG
Organism: Vibrio azureus; assembly: GCF_002849855.1. Lineage (NCBI taxonomy): Bacteria > Pseudomonadati > Pseudomonadota > Gammaproteobacteria > Vibrionales > Vibrionaceae > Vibrio > Vibrio azureus. The sequence goes on along the minus strand of NZ_CP018619.1, from coordinate 314 downwards.
AATAACGGTGATTTTGTCAAAGGAGGTGAACTATGAGGGCTTGTTGCAAAACCTCACAACCCGCCAGACTTTCACTATGATTCATCACCGAGTAATGCGTTATGGCCAAGTCTGAATTCAAATGGCGACAATTCATCCTTGAACTTATCTTATGGTGTGTGCGGTGGTATGGCACTACCGCAATGAGCTACGCAAACCTCAGTGATATGTTGGCCAAATGCGGTATATTCGTAAATCGCTCCACGATTTATTCTTCTCTCATAAGCGCAATAAAGAGGTGCTCAGATAGACACCTCAGTCACATATTCTATTTT